>NZ_CAWQOK010000041.1:0-68039 GCF_963896075.1 Proteus sp. G4415 | reverse complement strand
CTTATGAGGTACTATAATGATTTTATTGAAAGCGGAATGGTTCCCTTTCTTCCAAAGCCCTCAAAGGGTAGGAGTGAATAATGAAATTGTTTCATGTGATTTTAAACGTAACAAATGATGATTTTGAAAAAAATATTGAATTGAAAAATTTTTATGAAGTTGCTCAATCATTAAATGAAGTAAAAGAAAAATTTAAAATTTTTAAAAATGCGCGAGTTAGTGCAATTGTTGTATATGATTTATTCTTAGAGCCTGTTACTGTTAAATTTACTATGTCTGCTTACAATGTTCACAACCAAGTGATTTTCTGTGAATCACAACCTACCATAGTTAATAATACGTTAGACCTGATAACAAAATTAAATAATTACTTCAAACAAGATTATTTAACTGTCGATTGGAAATATATTTAATGAATACACCTGAATATAAAATTATTAGTATTTTCGAGTACAACGGATTTTACACTTACCACATTTCAAAAAATGGCGAGTTAGATCAGGTTGTCGAGTTCGACAGTGAAGCGAACGTAACAAAAACATCATTTAAACAAAATTCAGAGGAGGAACAGGAAGCCGTAGAGTTTATACGGAGAATAAGAAATAAACATATTTGTTCAGTGATTTAAAGGTTGAGTCTAGAGGGTTGCCCCCCCCTAGACTCTGACACAAAAAACTTACAAAGGAATTTATTATGTCGGATAAAATGATAGCAGCAGCCAAAGATTTTGCAAAGGGAAAAAGAACCACTTTTCCAATCATGACAGTCAAAGAATTACCTTTTTTTCTTCAACAAATACGTAAAGAAAGTGAATTGTTAAAACATTAATTTAAAATCTCAAGGGGCTTAATGCCCCTTTTTTATGTGCCTATGGCACATGTCAGGCAACCCACCAAAGCCAATTAAAACACCTAAATCTGATTTGCCGATAAAAGGGAGGGCTTTTAAATATTCTCGAACCCCTTCCGCACTATTAAGCCGTGAGCGAAGCGAACCCTATAAACACAGAATATAAAGCGACTTTAGTGTTGAATGGTCGCAGACAAAAGGAATTCACCGCTATGTTTGCCGTCTTTTTTCTTTTTGAGATAGATAAAAACTAAGCTCAGAGGTAAGATAAGTTTTAGTGCGATGCAGGATATCCTAACAACCGTAAAAATGCTAGCATTTTACTTTTGTTAGGCGGTTGACCTACAGTCGGTTCTTGGGGGGTAAGATGAAGCAAATTAATTTTAGAATTAATGATAATGAATATGAATTATATCATAAAAAAGTCAAAGAAAACTTAAATATGTCATTGCCGAGTTTTTATAAATTAGTCGGTAATATGATGTTAAATAAGGACAAAGATATTAAAGAAACCTTGTCTGATCATGCGATATCGATAGGTGAAGAATCTGATTATACCGATAAAAGAGCATACTTGTATTTAACGGCTGAACAAGAAAATGCGCTAATAACATCAGCAAAAAAGCATGGTTGGTCATTATCGAGAGAAATGCGTTTTCGTCTTCAAACAACCTTAAGTAATGAAATGGATTTTTTCGACCAAGAGTTACAAGAAATGAAATTATGTCGAAATCATATTAAACGTATTGGACTCAATATTAATATGATATTACGACGTGATGAAGGACGTGTTTTAGATAAAGAGGGAATGCGTCAAGATATGCAAGCATTAACCGAACAGCTTAATGAACTTGAAAATAAATTTAATTACTTTATCAATAAGTGTAAAGGTAGAATTATTGCAAATCGATTGTGAGGTTGGTCATGGGATTGGATATCGAAAAAGAGTACCGAGCTAAACGGGCTAGACAAGAGAGTAGTCGATCAGTTAAATCGATTAAATCAGCTAAATCCTCATTTGTACATAAAGTGAAAAATGGAGGGAAATTTTATGACCGAAACGCTCAAGAATCCCGAATAAAAAAAGGGGCGAGCAAAGAGGTTATGACTAAAATAACAGGGAGCGCAAAAGTTAAACAAGGGGTAAGAAATAGTGTTGATTATATTAGTCGAGATGATTCATTAGAACTTGTTGATGAGCAGGGTATCAAAATCAATGCGGAAGAAGCTAAACAATCTTTAATTGATAGTGATGATGCATTGCAGTTAAGTGATAAGAGCAGAAGAACACCTGATATAACTAAAAATATTGTTTTTTCACCCCCCATGACTGCAAAGGTAAAACCCGAAGAAGCGATTGAAGCCGTTAGACAAACGTTAATAAAAAAATATCCAGATAATCGTTTTGTGATAGCTTATCATGATGATAAGAAAGAGCACCCTCATGTTCATGTTATATTGAAAACACGTAAAGAAAATGAAGATAAGCGAATCAAAATTACTAAACAGGATTTGCGTGATTTGAGATCTGGATTTTGTGATGAATTGAAGCTCAAAGGGTATGATGTAAAAGCAACACATAAACAACAAATTGGGTTAAAGTCACAGCTTAAAGATGATTCATTAACTGCGCCTAAGCGCCAAAAGAATGTTTATGAAGTGATTGATTTTGGGCGAGCACCTTATCAATTCAATACTAAAAATAAATCACAAAATTATTTGACAGTGAAAACCTTAAACAAGGGCGTTGAAGCAACGTATTGGGGTAAAGAGTTTGGTGCTTTATGCAATAGAGAAAAAATTCAAAAAGGGGATTTAATAAAATTAAAAAAGATAGGTACAGAAGATATAAAAATCCCTAAGCTAGATGATAAAGGGCAGCAAACAGGGTGGAAAATCACACAGCGTAATCAATGGGAGATGCAAAACTTAGGCGTTAAAGGCGTTGATCGCACTAAAAATATTTTACCCGAAAATTCGGGGATTAAAGAGATCCAACAATTCCAAAAACAACAAACGCAATTTAAACAGCAAGCAATGGAATTGATTAAAAAAGAACAACAAATTAAAGTGGGGCTTAAATTTTAATGTTATTCAAGAGAATTCGTTGTGGTGGTGCAGCTTGTATGCATTGCCACAACGAATTGAACAAGCGGAGCGCGTTAGTCTATCTATTTCCTATTTTAAGCGTTCACTGGCAAGATTATAAACCTGACTTTTTTCCCGCTTGCCAACGGCAACAACTGCAATAATTAACATATCGTCAATAACTTGATAGACCAATCTAAAACCTGATGCACGAAGTTTAATTTTATAGCAATTCGGCATATTTCTCAGTTTTGCAGATGCTACATGTGGATTTTCACATCGTTTTATTAATTGTTTGGCAAATTGAGATTGAATGGTTTTATCTAATTTTTTCCATTCCTTTTCTGCATCTTTTCTAAATTTAACCGAATACATCATAGGTACTCGGCTAAATTAATATCGACAAGAGGTTGTGATTCTCGTTCTTTGACCAGCTTTGCAAGTTCGTTATCGTCTAGCGCATCAAGTATTTGCTCATATAACTCAGCAGGAACACAGTAAAAAGCAGGTTGATTACGGTTTAAAATGGCTACGGGATAGCCTAAACCTGCGTTAACTGTCGCCATTGGGTTTTTTTTGAGTTCACTGACGCTGGCTGTTGTATCACTTAAAATCGTATTTGGCATAATTAAACCCTCAATAAGACCTATTAATAGGTCTTATTTTAAGGTTGTTTGCTGTGAGATTCAATGGCTAGTTTGAAAAAAAAATGTAAACACATAGTATTTTCATAGTACATACAGATTTGTATTTACATAATATTGCTATTGTATTTATTTTGGTTCGCTAATATCAGAGATAACGCTAAACGTAGGGTTACAATATAAGTACGTAATAGTTGTTTATTTAATTATAAATATATACTAATCAATGCGTTAAATGTGATTTGTATTTGTTGTTTTTTATTAAAAATGAAGAAATATCTCATTCGCTTGAAATTTTATGTTATCAAAAAAATGGAACATTTGCTTGACCGATTAGATAACAAGCGTTATGTTTAGTTGAACAAAAGTTATCAAGAGATTGGAGCATGAACTTAAAGGAAGTTAATTTGGAAGATTGGCATTTAGTACATAAAGTCACTGGTGAGTGTATCGGTATTGATATACTTAAAACTCAAGATGGTGGTTCTTTCAACAAGGTATTTTTAAATGAGCTTGCTTCAATAATTGGTTGCACAGGTAATGGAAGTGAAAAAGTTCTTGGATGGATTTTAAAAAATAAAAATAACCAAAATGAGATTCACGGAACGCAGCGTGAGATAGCAAAAGAAGAATCTGTTGGTGTTGCGACTGTAGCTAGGGTGTTTAAAGCACTTAAGGATAACGGCTATCTAAAGCAAAAACGATCAGGAACTTACTTGTTAAATCCGTCAGTTATTCATTATGGCGGAGTTGGTAACAGATTAACTATATTAAGAGTTTGGAATGATTTAATTTAAATTAACGCTGTACGTAAGTATTACCAGTACCTACGTACAGCTAACCCTAAACCTACGTCAACTAGGAGTAGAGCTATGTCACATAGTATCTTCCATACGCGCATAAATGAAGCGCAAAATAATGTTATTGTCTTGTTTGCTTTAATTTCCTGCAATTTGACCTCGCGTCAGAGGTTAAAAATCATCAATTCTATTAATGTACCGATTGTGGTATTGGGCTTATATTCTGCTTTTTACCTGAAAAGGACGTCATTATGAAGAGTGATGAAATTATAACTTTAGTAGAGAAATGCGATATTTTTGATGGTAAAAAGTTGAGCTTTAAGCAAAAGGAGATAGCTATACGTTATGTGTTTGGTCAAACAGCAGAAGAATTAGCTATGCATTTTGATAATTCTACTCGCAGTATTTGGTTACATTTGGATGTGGTGAGAAATGAATTTGGTAATGTTTCTCTTTCATCATTGAGAACAATTATTTTTATGAAATTAATATGTCAGTTTATAAATATTAAAATACGATGAAAGCATAATTTTCTTATTTCTAACAATAATACTAAACTTTTTAGTAAGTTAAAAGGTAACTTCACTTTGTGAAGTTGCCTTTTTTTTGTAATTTAACTTAAGATGCAAATCATGATTTGATTGTGATTGATATTACTGATTGGAAATTATAAATGAAAAATTCAAAAACACATATTACGTTAGCTGTGCCTGATGATTTAAATGCATGGATTAATTTTAAATCAAAAGATCAGAATCGTTCTAAACGTAATTTTCTTTTACATCTTATTGAAGAAGCGCGCACAAAAGATTTGTCTAAAAGACAACCGCTTAATTTAGATAACGATATTTTATGATCAAAGAAACTTTACTTTCATTAGCATTGCAATGTGCACCGTTAGTGCACCCTGATACTGCTCATGATATTGCTAAGGTTGAAAGTGGATTCAATCCTTACGCAATTGCTGAAATAAAAGCTAAAGGTAAAGTCATTAGCCATTTACCCAAAACTAAAAATGAAGCCTTAAATATTATTTCAAGATTAAAGACGAGTAATGCTCGGTACTCGGTAGGATTAATGCAAATTTATTCTGGTAATTTTAAGGGTTTTGAAGTTACACCAGAAGAATTACTTGATAGCTGCCGTAACTTGAATATCTTTGAAAAAATTTTAGTTGATTGTTATCAAAGGGGAGGGAGTCTAGCCAATGCGCTGAGTTGTTATTACTCAGGCAATTTTAAAACAGGAAAAAAGAAAGAAACGCAGTTTGCCAACACCAGTTATATAGAACGAATAGGAATTTCAGATAATAAAAATAATTATATTGTTCCAAGTACAAAAAATTATAAGGAAGAAAATCAGGAGGTGGCGAAAGCTGAATCAGACGTTGTTATTGAGAAATTAAAACCATCAAACAAAATTGTTTATCCTCGTTATGTAATGAGGGGTGTAGTCAAAGAAAATTAGGGATTTAATATGAAAACATCACAAAAATTGCCATTTCTATTAATGTGCGGATTAATGTCATTGATTGCTTTTACTTTTCCTGCTCAAGCTGCTGATGTAACTACAGCGACAACAGGATTCTTAGATAGGATCATTGATTTTTTAACGACAATTAGAAAGCCAGCTATCACTATTTGTGCTCTAGGTATTGGTTTTATTGCATTATTTGCACGTAATCATATGGCTTGGATATATCCACTGATTATCGGGATTATTATCTTTATCATTGCGCCATATCTGCCTGATTGGTTGGGTTAATTTAAATATTTATCGTATTTAAATTAACTATACGTTTAACCTCTCTATCAAGGGGCTGTTATGAGCACTGTTTTTAAGGGACTAACACGCCCCGCACTTATTCGCGGGTTAGGCGTCCCATTATACCCGTTTTTATTTACTTGTGTTTTGTGTGTGTTACTTGGCGTTTGGATACATGAAGCACTTTATTTTTTAATTATTGTCGGGATATTTGTTATTCGAAAAATAATGAAGATTGATGAACGGTATTTTGAATTAATTTATCTTCGTTATTTAGTGATGGGAAATCCTGTTTCAAATCAAAAATATCATGCTGTTCATGTAGGTGGGAATGATTATGACCGTGTTGATTTATCCGATGTGGAGAATTTTATGAAACTTAGTGATCAGGCTTCATTGGAAAAACTCATTCCATACTCTTCTCATATTACGGATGATTTAGTTTTAAGCCAGAATAGAGATTTAATTGCTACATTTGAATTATCGGGGGCTTACTTTGAATGTGTCAGTGAAAATGATTTGTCATTAATGGTTGATCAGTTTAATACACTCATACGAAGTTATGAAGGCAAACCCGTAACTTTCTATACACATCGTATTAGAAATAAAAAACAGGTTAAAGCTGAGTTTAATAGTCCTATTCCTTTTGCTAATCGCGTGATGAATGCTTACTACGGTTCATTAACAAAATCTGATTTTTATCAAAATCGTTTATTTTTAACCGTTTGTTTTAAGCCTTTTTCATTAGAAGAAAAAGTGGCTCAATTTTTAAGTTCTAAAAAGAAAAATAAACAAAAAGATAAATCGATTTTAGCTGAACCCATTAACGAAATGAATGAAATCTGTGCTCGATTAACTAACTATTTATCTCGTTACAAAGCACATCGTTTAGGGGTTTATACTGAGAATGACCGTGTATTTTCATCTCAATTGAGTTTTTATCAATATCTGCTTAGTGGACAGTGGCAGCCAGTTAGAGTGACGAATAGCCCGTTCTATACGTATTTAGGTGGTAAAGATATTTTCTTTGGTGGTGATGCGGGGCAAATTAGTATTTCTGAACCGATGCGCTATTTCCGCATTATCGAGATCAAAGATTATTTTCAAGATACAGAATCTGGCATTTTTGATTCGTTGATGTATATGCCTGTTGAATACACATTGACAACCTCTTTTACGCCATTAGACAAACGGGAAGCAATTCAAAAACTCGATGACCAGCGTGAAAAATTAGAAATGACGGACGATGCCGCTAAATCTCAAATTACCGATTTAGAGGTTGCTGTTGATATGGTCTCTAGTGGTTATTTATCGATGGGTCATAGCCATTTAACGCTGTGTGTTTTTGCTGATAGTCCTGATGAATTGGTTAAAAACACGAATATGGTAACGGGGGCGTTACAAGACTTAGGGCTTATTTTGAGTTATTCCACTTTATCTTTGGGAGCTGCGTTCTTCTCTCAATTACCAGGGAATTATACTTTGCGTCCTCGATTATCGATTTTGAGTAGCCTGAATTACGCTGAAATGGAATGTTTCCATAATTTCTTTACAGGGAAAGAAACGGGAAATACATGGGGTAATTGCTTATTAACCTTAAAAGGTTCTGGTAATGATATCTATCATTTGAATTATCACATGACGACCGAATATCAGAATTTTTTTGGTAAAAACCCGACGCTAGGGCATAGCGAAATATTAGGTACATCGAATGCGGGTAAAACGGTGTTAATGATGATGCAAGCCTGTGCCTTACAACAATTTGGGTCTGAAACTTCTTTTCCACCGAATAGTAAAGTTAAAAAACAAACGACTATCTTTTTTGATAAAGACCGCGCAGGGGAAGTCGCTATTCGTGCGATGGGGGGCGATTATTATAAAGTGAAATTGGGTGAACCAACAGGTTGGAATCCATTTGCTATGCCTGCGACTAAGCGGAACCTGATTTTTCTAAAAGATTTAATTCGTAATTTATGTACGTTAAATAGCGAAAAAGGGTTAACCGAATATCAAAATAAACTGATTTCGGATGCGGTAGAACGATTAATGCAGCGAGAAGATCGCTCTTTCGGTATCAGTAAGCTGATCCCACTTATCATGGAGGAAAGAACAGAAGAAACATTACGAGATGGACTCAAAATACGTTTAGCTGCATGGAAACAAGGTGGTGAATTTGGTTGGGTGTTTGATAATGCCACAGATGATTTTGATATCAGCGATAAAACCATTTTTGGCATTGATGGCACCGAATTTTTAGAAGATGCCATTTTATCTCAGGTTGTGCCTTTTTATCTGATTTACAAAATAACGTTATTAGCAGATGGACGTCGTTTAACACTGTATTTTGATGAGTTTTGGCAGTGGTTAGCAAACATGCTGACAGCCATGATGATTTATAACAAGCTCAAAACAGGGCGAAAACTCAATATGGTCATTGTTTTTGCCACTCAGTCTCCTGATGAGTTATTGAAATCTCCAATGATTTCAGCCCTGAGAGAGCAATTAGCAACACATATTTACTTAGCTAACCCGAATGCGAAAAAGAGTGAATATGTTGATGGGCTACAAGTTAATGAATTGTATTTTAATAAAATCAAAAAAATTGACCCGCTTTCAAGACGCTTTTTAGTGGTTAAAAACCCACAACGAAAAGGCGACTCTCAAGATTTCGCGGCATTTGCCAGTCTTGAACTTGGGGAAGCTGCATATTACTTGCCGATATTGAGTGCATCAACAGAGCAGTTAGAAATATTTGATGAAATCTACCAAGACGGTATGAAACCTGATGAGTGGATAGATATCTATCTTGAAAGAGCAAACCAAGCCGCTTAGGAGATAACAATGAACAAATTCAAATTAACATTGATCAGTATGGTATTTGGGGCTTCATTTATGGCTTCGGCTGGTATTCCTGTTGCTATTGACGCTAACCCTGAATGGGCGATTGAAGCGGGGCGGTGGTCTGAAAAATTGAAGCAATGGTCCGATACAGTGAAACATTATAATGCTCAAATTCAGTCCTATCAGGATGAATTGTTAGCTAAGACGGGTATCCGTGATGTTCAGCAATTAATTCAAGATGCTCAATCCATCAAAAATGATTTAACGGCAATTTACAATCAAGGGAATGCGTTTATTGACAAATACGCGCAAAACCCAACGGAAGCGTTCTCACAGCAAGCTCAAGCCCTGTTATCTAAATATAACGTTTCAAAAACCTGTGCGAACAAAGGCTATGTGGGGGATGCAATTAAAGGGTGTGAAGCGCAGTTTTTATCAATTCTTTCTGTGTCAGAGTACGGTGATTCATTGCAAAAGCAATTAGAGCAAGATAATAGCCGTATGGAAAGCCTGATAAAGCAAGTCCAAAATGCGAAAGACCCTAAAGCGACGGCTGATGCCGCAAATGCGATTTCTTTTGAACAATTAAAATTTGAAAAATTACAGTTCCAGTATCAAATGTACCGAGACAAACAGCGTGATTTAGCTGAATATAAAGAACAGCTTAATCAAGCTAATTTCCGTGATAAGCAGCTAAAAGCAGTAGATAGTCAACCTTCATATTTAGATGCTTATCATAAGTCTCAATTTGATGAGGAATTTCAGTAATGAAAACAAAATTATTAATTGGCGCAGTATCTATTCTCTTTCTATCGGCATGTGGTGAAGAAGTGAAATCAGTTCAATGGTGGCAAGAACATGCAGATGAAGCACAGAAAAAAGTAACGGAATGTTCTTCCAACGGAAATGATAGTGAAAATTGCCGAAATGCAAAAGATGGATTATTCCGTCATAAACAATTAACAGCAAAATCACCATCTTTTATGGATGCATATAAGAAAACACAAAACAAAGAATAGGTAAATTATGGAAAACGCGACAGCTACATCCGACTTTTTTCAAACAGCATATCAAGTTATTTGGGATATGCTGAATAAAACAGTGGCAAATAAGGTTTCTGAATACTCTCAAATTGCTGCGGATTTGGCACAGTACGGGATTTCAATTTATATTTTATGGTTTGCATTCAGTACGCTAGCTTTAAAAAATAAAACGCCTGTGCCTGATTTTATTTGGAACTTGGCGCGTTTTACTATCATCTTGATGTTTATTAAAAATAGCGGGGGCTGGCTGAGTGCCAGCACCGATGCTATTTACGGATTGCGCGACACTTTGGCAGGTGGTGATCCTTGGAAGTGGATGGATCAACTGTGGGTTAAAACATCTCAGGTTGCTGCACATATAATGTCAAAGGATACATCAACGTATGTGAAAGTTGATGGGGGAATTGGCTCATTTCTTACTTATTTTGGAGGGTTGGCTGCTTTACTTACTTGCTCATTCGTATTTTTTGCTGCTGAAATTACTTTATTACTGCTGACGACAACGGCTCCTATTTTCATTTTGTGTCTGATGTTTGGTTTTTTACGGCAAATGTTCAATAACTGGTTACAACTGATTTTCAGTTCTTTATTCATTGTTATGTTTGGTTCGTTAGCGTTACGGGCGGGTATGTCGTTTTTGAATATTGTTTTGAGCGTTTCGGTGGCTCAAGCTGCGGAAGCTAATCTCATGCAATTAGGGGCAACTGCGGCAGCGGCTGGATTATTTATGGTATTTGTAATGATTTTAGCTAAAAACTTTGCAACTCAACTAGCAGGGGTAGGTGTAGACGGTGCAGTTCAGGGTATGGCAATGATGGGAGTTGCAGGAGCTGCTGTAATGGCATTTAAAGGTATCAGAAAAGCAGGAAATACCGCGTCAAATATGGGTAAAAGTAATCGAGATAGGGGCTGGAATGGGGCTTCAGCGAGTGGGAATAGTGGTTCGTCTGCGCCTAACTCGGCAAAATCGCGTCGGCAAGCCTCGATTGATAATGTGAGAAAACGTTATGGAACATAAAATGAACAAATATCTAATACTTGTTGTTTTTCTTTTAACTGCCTGTCAATCAAATAAATTACTCCCCAAAGTCACTGGTGAGTTGCAACCCATAAATACGGCAGAGGTGATGAAAAATGAAAAATAAACCAAGAGGGGCTTACCTTAGTTATAAATAATTTAATCGTGAGTTTTTAAATGGAGTCATTTATGAGTGGCATTATTATCGCTGTAATTTTTTTCGTCATCGGATTTTTTGTATCTGTCGTAATAAATATTATAGTTTCAGGCTCTGAAAAAGAGAAAATAAAAAATTTTATTACTATCTATAAAGAATATGACGTGAAAATCACAGATTCCTCATGTCGGCTTTCTTGTGATAAAGGTTATATCGAAGTGGAAACCAAAAATTATTTGAGTTTTATTCAAAGGGGAGGTAGATATGAAAAATAAAAAAGTGGGAATACCATTTTTAAAAAAGAAAGAAAAAATTGAACTAGCAAAAACCTTCGAAGAAAAAGACATTAAAAAACAAAAAATCATTAATACGTTGTATAAGATTTTTGGGCTTTCTGGTTTGGCGTTTGCTTTTTTAAGTTTACTTGGTTGGATAATGATGCTGCCATTAAAAAATACGGAAGTGGAAATATGGACAGTTGACAAAAATACAGGGCAAACAGAAAAGGTGTCACGTGTGAAAGATGAAAACCTGACAAAAGATGAAGCGTTAGGTCGCTATTTTGTGACGCAATACATTAAAGCGCGTGAAGGGTATAACTATTTTCGTTTACAGCATGATTATGACATGGTGATGTTATGGAGTGCGGAAAATGTCGCTAATGATTATACCGCTATTTTTAAAACGGATGCTAGACCAACTATTGTGTATAAAAAAGCACAACGTACCGTTGATATAGAAATTATCTATCCTGTTTTTATTAATCCATCGTCTCAGAAAGGTGATCCTGATTTGTTAGCTACCGTTCGTTTTAAAAAAATCATCAAGGATGTCACAACAAATCGCAGTGTTGAGGAAACATGGGTAGCGAGAATGACTTACCGTTTTATGCCTGACGTTGAGAAAAAAGAAAGTGAACGAAATGCAAATCCATTAGGCTTTGTTGTAACCAGTTGGGTCGCTGAAAAAGAAATTCGAGGTTAATAATGAAAAAGAAAAGTCTTTTGTTATTACTGGCTGTTTTTTTATCACAACAAAGTACTGCGGAAATATTACCTTCTGCAAGTCGCTATGACCCACGAAATCAAGTTGTTAATTTCAATCCGTTAAATACGACCGTGATTAATAGTGCTATTGGCTATATTACAACGGTTGTGTTTGATGATGATGAAAAGGTGATTGATGCACAAACAGGCTATGAGCAAGGTTGGGATATTTCTAAAGCAGATAACCGCGTTTATATCCGTGTGTTACCTGTAAAACAAGTTGTTGAAGAAATGGCGGACAATGGAAAGGTTGAGCAAAAAGAAATTGCGCTTGACCCTGAAACAGACTTGTCACGCTGGCAAACAAATTTATTTGTTGTGACTACAAAAAGAAATTACAGCTTAGAATTGAATGCGAAAACATTTAAAGAGCCAAAAAAAATAGCCTTTGTGGTGAATTATCGTTATCCCGATGAAAAAAGAAAACAGCAAAATGAAATTGAACAACAACGTTTAGCTGAATACCAACGGCAACAAGAAACCGCAAAAATCAATCGGGAACTTGAAAATGCCAAAACACCTAAAAATTGGCAATATTATCAACGAGTGGCTAAAGGTAGTGAAATGATTATGCCTGACTATGCCTATGATGATGGTCGATTTACGTATTTTGGATTTAATCCGAATAAAAAAATGCCGAGCTTATTTTCACAAATTGGGGAGCAAGAAACGATCACAAACCCAACAATTGAAAAACGGGGGAATTATACGGTATTAGTCGCACATCAAGTTAATGACCGTTGGATTTTACGTTTAGGGGATCAAGTTATTGGTATTGAAAATAAAGGACTTGGTAAAGTGCGTTTAAGTAACAGTGATACTGTTTCTGACAATGTTGTTAAAGAGGTGATCCAATGAGTGAAGATACTGAAAAGCCATTAACTGCCGTTGAAATTGAGCAAAAACTTAAACAAGAACGTCAATTGCAAATTGACCAATCTTCCGAAAATAAAGAATCAACGCCAGAACCAAAAAAAGTTTCACTTGGGATTGATAAATTAAAAAAATCCAAAAAAGGAACCGTGTTGCTTATTCTTTTTTTTGTCTTATCAATTGGTGCATTGTCTTTATATTATTTCCCTTCGTTATTGCGTGCGTTTATTAGCAGTGATGAAGCGGAAGAAGTGCCACAAGAAACGATTTCAACCGGTGGCCGTGACAAGTTAACAGGGCTAAATAATGATGTTGACCCATTTGGTCAAGCAGAATTAAACAATGCAGGTGAGTTAACGACGGCAAATACCAATGAGCCAGCTGAAAGTACACCACCACCGCCAAAGCGCATTGAATTCAGTCGTGGAATGGACAGAGGGGTTTCGACACGCTCAAGCAGTACTAGCACACCTAGTAGTAGCCAAAATGCACCCGTAGAGACTGTGAGCGCAACAACGACGCAGCCTGAAACGGTTGTTGGCAGTAAAACCAAAATAACGCGCTTACCCTATGACCCGAATTTGTTTATTCCTGAAAATACGGCAATTCCGTGTTCGTTAGATCGTCGATTTGTCTCAGATTTAGCGGGTAAATTGACGTGTACCGTCTATGAGGACGTTTACAGTGCAAACGGCAATGTAAAGCTAATAGATAAAGGCACGGTAGCACATTTGGTTTATAAGTCGGCTTATGTGCCTAATCAGGGGCAAGGGCATGTCTTTTTAATGGCAACTAAGCTACGAACCCGTACACAGCCTTTTATTGATATTCCATTAGTAGATTCCGAAGCTGCGGGCGCATTAGGTGAAACGGGGGTTGATGGTTGGATTGATACGCATTTTTGGGATCGCTTCGGTGGGGCAATGATGCTAGGCATGATCCCCGATGCCATGCAGGGATTAAATAATGTGGCAAAAGATAATAAAGATAATCAGACCGATTATACCGCGAATAGTCGTCAAGCCTTTTCCGAGATAGCAAAACAGGCATTTGCGAACAGCGTTAACATTCCGCCTACGCTGTATAAAAATCAAGGCGAAATTATCACCTTGATTACGGGAAGTGATTTAGATTTTAGTTCAATTTACCAATTAAGGATGAAATAGTTATGCGTGAATATCACAATCAACATCTCATTCACGATTTAACGCAACAATTTTTTGCTGAATACCTTAATGGCGTTAAGGGATTAACGGAAATTGCGGTAAATGAGCCTAATAAACTCTTTTTGAAGGTTAAAGGACGTTGGGAGAAACGCGAACCGAAAATATCATATGATGATTGTCTTTCTTTTGCGTCAACGTTAGCGGATTATCACAGTGATTCAATCGGTGATATTAAGCCTGTTTTATCCGCAACACTGCCTCACGGTGAACGTGTACAGGTGGTTATTCCCCCTGCGTGTGAAAAAGATAAAGTCTCTATTACGATCCGAAAACCCTCGAATGTGTTTATTACCCATGATGATATTGTGAAGTCAGGATTTTATTCCCGAGTGGGGCAGTCATTTAAATCAGAAAATGCTTCATCTGATTTAGTGGATTTATACCACACGGGTAATTTTGCAGCGTTTATTCCTGAATGTTTACGTCAAGGGAAAACCATGGTGTTTTGTGGCGGAACGGGGAGCGGTAAAACCACGTTTAGTAATGCGGTTATGTTTTATATTCCACATCATTTACGATTAATTTCTATTGAAGATACTGACGAAACCCGTTTTCGTTTTCATGAAAATCACGTCAAACTTTATTATCCGTCAGAGGGGGGAAATAACCTTATCACCTCAGCATCGTTACTCCGTGCATGTTTAAGGATGAATCCCGACCGTATTTTAATGACAGAAATTCGGGGTGCAGAAACGTGGGATTTTTTAAAGGCGTCAAGTTCAGGGCATTCAGGTGGTGTAACTACGGTGCATGAAGAAAAACCAGAAGATGCCATTTTAGGCATGGTGACACGGTGTTATCAAAATACGGAGTGTAATAATTTACCCTTTAATGCATTAGTCCGAAAAGTGTTAAATAACATCGATGTCATCATGAGCATTAAATACCTTAGTGATGATGATAAGCGTTTTGCGAGTGATATTTATTTTAAAGATGTCCATCAAAATGATTACTTAGCGAGACTGTTAGGGTAGGAGGAATAATGGCGCGAAAATATCCCGACAAACCTCAAAGTATTTTTATTGCTATTGTTATGTTAGGTATCACATATTACGCAGGAAGTGTGATTGTTTATTTTTTAAATGGTTATGATTTTTTATATATTTATAAGCATTATCAATCTGATTTATTGTGGCAATTGATTAGCGAAAGCCGAATTAAAGCATCTATACGGGTAACGGCTATTCCTGCTTTGCTGATTGGCTTCGTGGCATCTTTTATTTTACCTGTGGCGGTGATTTATTTATTAAATCAAGAAAAAATGTCACTTCACGGAGATGCAAAATTTGCCAGTGATAATGATTTAAAAAAATCAAAACTATTAAAATGGGAAAAGGAAAATTCAAAAGGTATTTTAGTTGGGAAATATAAAGGGAAATACCTTTGGTATACCGCGCCTGATTTTGTGTCATTAGGGGCTGGAACAAGGGCGGGTAAAGGAGCAGCTATTGGCATTCCTAATTTGCTTGTGTGGTTGCATTCGCTGATTATTCTCGATCCTAAACAAGAGTGCTGGAAAATTACCAGTAAAGTCCGTGAAAAACTGTTAGGGCATCGGGTTTATCTGGTTGACCCGTTTAATAGCAAAACACACGGGTTTAATCCCTTTTTCTATATCGAATTAGATAAAGAAAGTGGCGCAAAAGATTTATTAAAGTTAGTGGAAATTTTATTTCCATCCTATGGCTCAACAGGGGCAGAGGCACACTTTAATAACTTGGCAGGACAATATTTTACGGGATTAACAAAGTTATTATATTTCTTTATTCATCATGCCCCTGAATATTTGAAAACGTTTGATGTTAAACCTGTTTTTTCTATTGGCAGTGTCGTGGATTTATACGGGCGTATTGATAGGGAATTAGTCCTTAACAACAGGCAAGAAATTGAAGCCAAAGCCCGTGATGAAAATACACTTTATCATTTACAAGATGGGCTAACAAAACTACAGGAATACCATTTAACCGAAGATGAACAGCGTTCGAGTGTCGATGGTTCATTTCGAAAAAAAATGAGTCTGTTTTATTTACCCACAGTACGTAAATGTACAGATAATAACGATTTTGATTTACGTCAGTTACGACGCGAAAAAATCACGATTTATGTTGGGATTAATGCGGAGGATTTAGGTATTGCCTATGATTTTTTAAATCTCTTTTTTAATTTTGTGGTTGAAGTGACATTACGTGAAAACCCTGATTTTGACCCATCATTAAAACATTCATGCTTGTTGATGTTAGATGAATTTCCGTCAATCGGTTATATGCCGATCATTAAAAAGGGTTCTGGCTATATCGCAGGATTTAACTTGAAATTGTTAACCATTTATCAAAATGTTAGCCAGTTAAATGAGATTTACGGCATCGAGGGAGCGAAAACATTGTTAAGCGCCCATCCTTGTAGGGTTATTTATGCTGTCAGTGAACAAGATGATGCTGAACAAATCTCGGCAAAACTTGGTTATATCACGACAAAATCAAAAGGAGAAAGCAAAAGTCAAGGTCGTGGTTCATCTAAAAGTAAATCGGAAAGCGAAGCACGTCGTGCTTTAGTTTTACCGCAGGAATTAGGTACGCTCGATTTTAAAGAAGAGTTTATTTTATTAAAAGGCGAAAACCCTGTTAAAGCAGAAAAAGCGCTTTATTTTTCTGATAATTATTTTATGGACAGATTGTTAAAGGTCAGTCCGAAACTTGAAGATGAAGTAAAAAAAATTAATAAAAAATCAACGGTTATTGGGGTGAAAGGATTACGTTATCCCGATAAAGAAAAAATGCTGTCATTAGGTGAATTAGAATCTGAGGTGTTTTTATGAAAAAAGGATTATGGCTTAGTGTTGTTTTATTAACGGCATGTTCATCTCCGCCAGAAGCCCCGAAAGTGGATTGGGGAAAAAAAGAGGTTGCGGTAAATGCTAAAATAATGACATGGACACCAATTCATACCGTGGTGAGTAGTGACGTCGTTAATGATGAATGGCAAAAACGAATTAATAATTTTATTCCTGAAAATCGTCTTTATGATGATGCGGTTTATTTTGCCATTGCACATTCGAATAAAATTATTGTTGAAGCAAATAATGGCACTGAATTTTTGAAAACAAAAGAATGGTTACAGGCTCACGGTGCAAATGGGGTAATACAATATCAAAAAAAATCAAACTGGTTAAATAATCCAATAACAGTTTATCTTATTAAGGAAAATCAAAATGAAAAGTAAAATCGTTGCGATAAGTTTATTTTTCTTACCCGTATTATCACAAGCAGATGTCCCCGTATTCACAGGGGATGTCAAGTTAGCTTGTGAAGCGGTCTTGTGTCTTTCATCAGGTACGCGCCCAAGTGAGTGCGCTCCTGCATTATCACGTTACTTTGGTATTAATAAAAAGTTTTGGTCTGATACTGTTAATGCAAGAAAAAATTTCTTACAGCTTTGCCCTGCATCAAGTGATGCAGGAATGCCTGAGTTAGTTAATGCCATTGCTAATGGCGCAGGGCGTTGTGATGCTACTTATCTTAATAAATTTCTGTATGAAGAAAAGAGAGAGCAAAAGTGCCGCAGTCGGGGAAAGGAAGAAGATTGTTGGTATGAAACGTACTATCGCATAAAAAATGAACTTCCTAACTATTGCCGTGCTTACGTTAATCATGAATGGACTGATTTAGATAGTAGCCTGCATTATCAGGGAAAAATGGAATGGGTTAAGAAAGAATCTGTGGCAGGTTGGAATAATTCAGGTGGTCGATGGGTTGATTAGCCTATATAGGGGTATTGGCATAAAGCTGTACCCCATTAAAAAATGGAGGTTGTTATGAATGCGATAAAATCTATTTATGGAAAGATTTTATTTTTACCTTGCATTTTTATTTATTGTTTTTATGTATGTTTTTCTGTGTTGGCGGATGTGACAAAAATAAGTTATCAGTATTTAACAAAAGAAATTAAACGATTTTAATTAAAGGGTGACTTTATGAAGAAACTAAAAAAAATAGGATGGAGTGCTGCTAAGGAAATTTATAGCCTTGCTGTTTTTGTTATTAAGCTATTACTCATTTTAGCAATTACTATTCCGATTATTATTATATGGCTGTATATCATTCTAACTTTTGATGGTTCTCAGATTGATGAAATTTCATTCAGCCAATTTGTTGCGAGTGGCAACGTACAATATTTTTCATTTATTATTTCTGTTTGTGTGTATGCGATTTATCGTTTTTTGGATTTTAATAATAGAAAAATCAAAAAGGAAAATAGAGTTTATTTCAACTATACCGATGATGACGCTGAAAAAATACTGAAAAGTAAAAATGCCTTTTATCCTGATGATGAATTGTTTTCATGGATTGATGAAGGTGAACTCGTCGTTGAACAATATATGTCAAAAGACCAAGTTGGACGGTTAGTGAAACAGTACATGATAGAAACCAACGGAATGCCACTGAAAATTGTTTTTCCTGAATATGACAAAGGAAGCGACCAATGAAATATTTAGATCTTGATCCTTTCGCCTATGGTGATAACCCCGAAGAAGCAAACAAATTAATGGAGTTGGAATTTCGGGAGTTGTTTGATTTTATATCGAAACAACTAAAAGAAGAATGACTAATTCATATTTTACAAGAAAATATAGGTATGAATGAACAATTGTCTATTCATACCTATTGCAAAAAAAGACAAAATCATTATTTGCCTGATGATATTGATTTACATTACCTCGTTAATGGAAATGTACTTTCCAAAGAAGATGAAGATAAGATTATTGAAAAAGTATTTAAGTATCGAGGTGGGGTTTATGTTTGGAAAAGCAATGCAAAAATAAATAAATAAAATGGGAGTGGATAATGATTAAACAAAATAAAATATTAACACTTCATGAGTTATTTAAATTTTGTGAAGCGAACGGTGTTTTTCGATTAGTCAAAGTCGAAGAAAACGACTCATTTGTTAAAATTATTATCTGTGGCGTTTATCAAATTAGGCTTAATAAAAAAACACAAAAAGTCACATTGCATACGTGGTTTTTTACAAACTTAGAGTCAGGCGAGTGGCGAGTTAGAAAATCATTACCTAACCGAATCCCTTGTTTTTGGAAAAATGAAAATATATATAATATACAATATTGGTTACAAAGTGCAGTAACCCATGTTATTGACTCAATAGTGAAATCAAATTACTCGATCAGTGGTATATGTTATATGTATAAATCATTTTATGGAGGGATTGAAACGAAAATACTTCTTGAAGATATACAACCAGATTTTGATACGACTAGTGAAATGTTTGAGGAAAAAACCTTTTTTTATCCTCATTATTTAGCGGGTATGAGTATGAGTAAAATGCGTCATGATATTTGCATAAAAATTATGACTAGAATAAATGCATTTATTAATAATGAAACCCAAAAATATGCAAGCATGAGTTTATCCAAAAATATATGGAAAGTTATTGATAAGGGGGTATTTTCTTTATACGGAAAAGCACATTTTAATTCCTTCGTACGTAATTCAATATTAGATGCTAATTTTTTGGATTATTATAAATTCTCAAAACAGATACGCATCAATGATAATGTCGATTATAAAGGACTTTGGTTGATGATAGGTTTTTTACGGAAGCAAAAAAAATCTAATTATCACTATACTTTAACAGGTAAAATAAAAGACCTGTATAAAGAGCTACAACTACCTGAATCAATTTCTTACGGGGATTTTAAATATATGTATACATTAAAGCCCTCATTAATCGCACAGTTAATTGAATTTATAAGTCTACGTGACAGATATCGGTTTGGTATAAATGATAAAATTAAAATAATCATGAAATTACTCAGGCAGCCTGAAATTAAAAAATACCCTACTAAGGCTATTTTTGATTTTTTAGAGACCGTATGGAATGGTTTACGCGTTGAACATGGTTATACTTCGGTTTACCGCATTGCATTAAAATGGCTCGATTATCATCAAGACCTTTATAAAAATATTGGTTATAAATCGGTAACAAGACGCTGGAACACGGAACTAAATCGCTTTGCACATGCTATAGAATGGGTGTTTAACACCGATTTTTACATCCAAAAAAATCAGTCTTTAGCTTCTATCTATCGATTATCAGAAGAATGGGTTGAAGAACTCAATCATGACGATTATGACTATGCAGAAATTTCCCCTCAATGGAATGGTATTGATATTGATTGGCAATCGTGCATTTCTGAAATGACGGTAAGTGAAATTACGACACTAGAACAACTAAAAAAAGAAGGTCAAGAAATGCATCATTGCGTTTATTCCTACGCTCATGATTGCGCCAATGAAACATATCGAGTTTTCACTATCATAAATAATGATGAAAGAGCCACTTTAGGGATTTCACAAGTCGAAAACCATAAAATATTCAAATTTGACCAAGTAATGGGAGTATCAAACTCTGCGGTTTCAAGTGAAATAATAAAAATGAGTAAAAAAGTATTAAATCAAGTCAACAGCAAAATAAATAAAGTTAATTTAATTAATTTAGGAGAGTAAATTATGAGAGTCTTTATTGCGGAAAAACCATCATTAGCAAAAGCCATTTTTGAGGGATTAGGTGGTAATCCAAACACGGAAAAGAAAAAAGGGTATTTTCAACACGGTGACGATGTTGTGACGTGGTGTGTTGGTCACATGCTCGAGTTGAGCGACCCCCAAGATTATGATGAGAAATATGCAAGCTGGCGTTTTGGTGACTTACCGATTAAAACGGTTTTCCCACCAACCTATAAAATAAAAAAAGAAACGGCAGCACAAACAAAAATCATTTTGTCATTAATTGACCAAGCAAAAACCATTGTTAATGCTGGCGACCCAGACGAGGAAGGCTGTCTTCTGGTCAATGAAATTTTAGATTACGCAAAAAATAAAAAGCCCGTAGAGCGTATTTTAGTATCGGATTTAAACTTAGCACCTGTTAAAAAAGCCTTAGCCGATTTACAACCGAATGAAAAATTTCGCGGTATGTCAAACAGTGCGTTATCCCGTTCTCTGCTCGATCAGAGTTTTGGCTATAACCTTACTCGTGGCTGTACATTAAAAGGGCGTGAAAAAGGCTATCAAGGTGTTTTAAACGTGGGACGGGTGCAAAGTGCAGTTTTGGGGCTTGTGAATATGCGAACATTGGCGAACCAAAACCACAATGAAAGTTTCTATTATGATATTTATGCTTTAATTGAGATGAACGGACATCAAGTTAAGGCGAAATATCAAACAACCGATAACGATCAGATTGATGATAAGCGTCGCTTAATCTCAGAAGCCCAAGCCAAACACATTACTGAAATCGTTTCAGGGCAAGCGGTAAAAGTGACCATTGCAGCAACGAAAGCGGAAAACACAAAACCACCTTTACCGTTAAATTTATCTACACTACAGCAAATTTGCGCTAAACGATTTGGCTATGCCCCACAAGAAACGCTGGATATTATGCAAAGCCTGTATGAAACGCATAAATTATTGACCTATCCAAGAACAGACAATCGTTATTTGTCTGACGAGCACTATTACCAAGCGAATGATATCGCTCAAGCAGTTATCGGTACATTGCCAGAATTGGCAAGCACGGTTGAGCACATGGATAAAGTTCAAAAACACAAAGCCTTTAACGCCAGCAAAATTGAAGCGCATCATGCTATTGTGCCAACAACGAAAGACGGCTCTAATATTCAATTGAATGAGAAAGAGAAAAATGTGTATCGATTAGTTTCACTTTACTTTATTGGCTTATTTTATCCCGATAGCATTCGAGATAAAACAAAAGTGCATTTTGATATCAAAGGCAACACCTTTACCGCCACACAAAGCGTATTAGTCCAGTCAGGATGGGAATCATTAGGTAAAGACAGCGACGAAGAAGAAACAGAAGAGCCAGAAAAACTCGACTTTGATTTATCAACGTTAAAATTTAATGATAATGGGGTGTGTGAAACAGCTAACGTGGATAAAAAGCCCACTCTTCCACCTAAATATTTTACTGCTTCAACACTCCTTGCCGCTATGACACGTGCGGCAAAATTTATTGATGATCCTGAACTTCGAAAAATACTTGAAGCTAAAGACGAGGGGAGCACTGATCAAGGCAGTATTGGCACAGAAGCGACTCGCGCAGGGATATTAAAAAAACTCTCCGAAAATACGGGATTAATTTCGATTGAAAAAGAAAAAGGCTATTCAGAGCTTGTTTGGAAAACAACAAAGCAAGGGCAAGAGTTTTGCGCTGCTCTGCCTGATGAAATTACCAAGCCCGATATTTCGGCTCGATGGGCTGAAAAACAAGCCTTAATTAAAAAAGGGGAACTGACCGTTGCTGACTTTATTAAAGAAACAGACAGCTATATTAAGGAGTTGATTGCCGAACTCGACGCTAACGGAATAAATATCACAGCTAACGGTACACCTTGCCCTGTTTGTCAAAAGGGGTTTTTAATCAAACGTAAGGGGCAAAATGGTTTCTTTTGGGGTTGTTCATGCTATCCTGAATGTAAGACGGCATTTCCCGATAAAAATGGGCAACCAGTTACAGAAAAACAACCTAATGAGGGCGCAGTAGCACGTTTAAATGTCATGTGTCCGTCATGCAGTAACGAAATAATTATTCGACCAAAAGGATACTTCTGTACAGGATGTGAATTTAAAATATGGGCTGAATTTTGCAGTAAAAAACTCACACAGAATCAAGTGGAAAAACTCATTAAAGATGGAAAAACTGCCGTTATTAAAGGGTTTAAAACCAAAGCAGGGAAAACATTTGATACTGAACTTGTTTTAGATGATAAGAAAACAGGGAAGATAGGTTTCCCTGAAAAGAAAAAGTAACTATTATTTTTTAACAGAAAACCATTTTTATATTGAGGTAAAACATGAGCGAATTAACTAGAGAAGAAAAATACAAAATTACGTCTGAATCACTGACGGGATTAACAGAGCTAAGAAAGTTTGCAAAAACGAAAAATTTTGAATGGTTAGAAAATCTTGCCAATCAACTCAATGGTATTGTAGAAGAACAGCGTGAAGAATTCGAGTTACGCAAACTTGAACTTGCTGAACTGGAAGAAAAACGCCTAAAAGCGATTAAATACTTAGAAGAGTTGGGGTTAGATCCAGAAACAATCCACATTTCCGTTTTTGAAACAACCGATAAAAAAGGAAAGAAAAGAAAGTCTAAAAATACGCCTGCGAAATATCGCTTTACGCATCCCGAAACAGGTAAAACAGACACATGGACGGGAATTGGTCGTATGAAGAAAGGATTGCAACTATTAATTGATGCAGGTCATTCTCTCGATGAATTTTTGATTGATAAAGCCAGCGATGCTAAAGATGACATTAAAGAAGCGGAAAAACTCTTTGAAAATCACCCTTCTTCGTTGGGTTAATCTCCCTCTCCTGCTGTCTCTTACATTGCCTGTTATCGGGCAATGTAAGCCCCTTTTTATTGGTGATTCACTGACTTATGAACTCGCCATGAGTTACAAAAAAATTGCCCCTGTTGATGCTAAATTCCTTGAAAGCACAGGGTTGCAATCAAAACAGATTTTAAGTTGGCAAGATTACACACAGAATATCGATTTTTCGCTTTATGACACGGTGTATATTGTTTTAGGTACAAACGATCTCATTTCTAAGGCAGATATCCCCGAATACCAACAAAAGGCTAGTGTCTTTATCCAAACCATAAAAAAGCAAAATAGGCAGATTGTTTGGTTACTCCCCCCTACCCTAAAAAATAAAGAAAAAAATAATTTATTATCAAATACCCGAATTGCAATCTGTGAAGCAGCAAGAAAAAATAAGATAAAAACGATGGATACTCGAGTATCTTTAGGGTATCAATACTCAGAGTTTATTAATGGTGTTAAAGTAAGAACCAGTGATGGTATTCATATAACAGAAAATGGGGCTGATAATGTAATAAGGAGCTTAATTAATGTTGATAAAGAAAATAACAGATAGCATTATTGCATTTATATATAAGACAACGGATAATTATGTCATTGATCAGTTAAATGATGTTAATTTAGGTAAAGTTGAGCTATATAAACCCACGGCGGATTCAAATACTATTTTGAGATGGGATGAGCTTTTTAAGAATTATATGGTTAGGGGTTTTCCTACAGAAATTAAAGATATAATTACTAATTTGTGCCGTATCGAGAAAACTATAGACTATTTTTTTGATTTTAATAAAATACAATCATTAACAGCATCTAAAAGTTTTGGTGGCATTCCTGATGGCGCTATAAACGGTAGCTGGTTTTATGATTTGTATAGTTGGGGGCGCGCAATGTATCCCGACGAAAGAATGAAAGCGGAAAATGAAGATGATTGGAAACGAAATATTGCGCACATTGAATCTGAGGGGTTCAGAAAGTGCAGACCTATTAATGTCATATATTACGAATGGTTAAATAGGTTTGTTGCCCCTAATACAGGCGGTTCTCATCATGCCGCATTGGTAGTGTATCAATCAATCAGAGATAAAATTAAATACACAAGAGAAACTATTTTAGAAAAGGTTTCTCTTAATAGTTATTATATACGAATGCTGGATAATGAATACTATTCATTCATCATTAATAATGATAGCAATCCCAAATCCCTATCGGAAAGTGATAAATTTATTAATGTAATAACAGAGCTAATCAGTACGCATATTTCAATTCTGAAACCCGTACATTATTATCAGAACTTAATGATTATCTTTATTCCTAAAGAATCATTAAAAATAGATTCAGAATTATTTAATAACTGTATTAATAAAGCACATGACCAGAAAAAAATAATCAATCTGCCGAACTATTTTAGATTACCAAATGAATATCATACAAAACCTTATTTGCATGAACTTCGTTATCTGAAAATGCCAAATCCAAATTCTATTTTTCAATAGAAAGGGTGCTTGAAACCTAAACTAAACACAGAAAAAGAAAATGCGGGGGAATGCTCCCCCGCTAGGCATCACCGTTCTTCGTAAGAAAGTGTTGCCTGAACTACTGTATTCCCACTATTCACACTGATAGAACAGAGTCTATCGCGCATTAACAGAGAGAAACACAGTACCGTTAAACAAACGGCAATCAGCCCTATCAGGGCGTACTTGGTCATTTTCCTTGACTCCTAACTTATTAGGAGGCACAATTTCTAGTGCTAAGTAGAGAATTGCAGCCTCGATTATGGTAATAAATAACCTTATCGGGGCTTTCTTCTATCTGGCTCTCACTAAATGCTTGAACCGGACAGGATCAAGCACCCGCTGAAAGATTACCAAAAGTTGAACAAAACAGCACGCAATTAGCACTATGACGCTCCATAACTGATTAATCTGGTGCATTTACGTGAAATTTGACCACTAATCCCCCTGCCATTACGCTAAAATTCACGTAATACAACGTCTTTTTGTCTCATTCAAAAATACTCACTGATATTTTTTACACTGAAAAAACCTAACTTACTGTAAAACAAAGATTCATAGAATCGCCGGTAATCGCTCAATGGCGATGGCCATCTTCCTGATTGGTTGCGGCCGTTCCAGATTCTTTGAATAAGATTAGGAACCTTTAGTTACAACATTAATGTGTCTTGCATGAAACATGCTTTAGCCACAGCAACTCTACTCAAAAAATTAAGCTAATCAAAAAACGAGGAGCGCGTAAGACACAATATGGTTAAATGCGTGACTTTAGGAGAGCATGAAAGTTGTTACGGTGTTTAATTCCTTCCTACAAAACAAACGTTCCCTAAATTGCTTATGGTAGCAATATCGTTACGTCCCCAATTTTTCAATTATTTTCTAATAGCGCCTTTTAATTTTTTGAAAAATAAGATTTTTTTATATTCAATAATTATTCAGAAAGAAATTGACGTGAGGAGGAATAAGGTTTATATTTATACTGTATGCATATACAGTATCATTGACTGATTTTTAATAAAAAAAGGAAATTTTTATGAGTAAAAATAATCATTCAGCAGAGACCGATCATCTTTCAGTGACTGCCGATAGACCTAGTAAAGGTGATTTAGGTAGTGGCCCAGTAGGAAAAGGCGATGGAGGAGATAGAAATATTATCAGTTTAAGTGATCCAAATGCTTCGTTTTCATATACTACGTCAACAATAGAAGGGCTTGAGGGATTAAACTTTACGGTGACTGTACACGGAGCAAGGATTATTAATCCTCAAAATGGTCATACGACTAATAATATTGAAGTTGATGGAAAAGGTAATAGTGTTGATTATAAAAAAAATAATGTTCAGAATAACCAACTTGAATTACCGATACCTTATAATAATAAGTTGGCTCGTGATCGAGATTTAGGGAGATTAACGTCGAGAATAAGAAAAGATTATTTTGATTTGAAAAATAATAAGGCTAGAGTATCTATTTATAATGGGCATTATATTCATACCGTCACATTTGATGACGCTGGAAACGTGCAAAATATTTCTGAGGAATATATAGAGAAAACCTATAATCGCTATTCTAAGGGGATACCAAATGAGAAAAAAGATAGATTAGAAGAGGTAAAGAGATTTGCAATATTAGGTTATAAAACTGAGCCTAGTAATATTCTTGATTATAATGTAAAAATAAAGGAATATGAATTTATTTTTACATTAAATAAATTAGGTTTTATAGAAAAATTCTCCAAGAAAATTATAAAAGCATCACAATATGAAAGCCGCCAGTTAAATGCATTCTATAAAGATTTAAATATTGAACAAGATGAAAAAAAAGAAAATTTAGCGAAATTAATGGTTGTTAATGCATATCAATCGTACCCACAAAATAAAAAATTTATCCAAGATGCAGAAAAAGAGGCATTGATGGGAGCGGCAGATATTATCACTAATACTGGCGAAAAAATTAGTAAACACTTGGGGGAAAAATACAAAACTATTGCTAATGAGATCGCTAGTGATTTACGTAACTTTCAGGGAAAGAAATTACGTAGCTTGTCTGATGCATTAAAAATGATGGAAAAAATCAACCGTAATCCTAATATTAAGATAAAACAAGCGGATAGAGTGGTACTGGCTAATGCAGTGCGCCATGTGGATACAAAAATCCTGTCTGAAAATTTTCAGCGTTTAGGTAAGTCATTCGGGGTATTGGGTAAAGTCTTGAGTGTTGAAAAGCTTCGCGAAAAAGCAGCTATTGGTTTTGAGACTGGTAACTGGAAACCATTGATGCTGGAAGTGGAAGCTATGATAATCAGTGGATATGCTACGGGGATAGCGATAAGTATAGCAATAAGTTTTATCTCATCAATTGCATCATTTTTAGCTATAGGAGCATTACCTACAACCTTAGCAATTATAGCAACTATAATGTTAATTAGTTATTTAGCATCCTTAATTGATGATAAAGTTGTTGATAAAATTAACAACTTACTTATTCCAGAAGCTCATTAATTACTTTTGGTTATCTTATTTAGTTAAAACTATCTAAGATAACCATTTATTTTTATAAAAATTAAGTAATCACTATTTATCAACGAATTGATTTAAATGGAAGATAAATAAATGAAATAAAAAAAAGAAACAACCAAACATAATATCCCAAAAAAATAGCTATATAGTAACCAAATAATAGGTGTTTATTACTGGATATAGTTTTAAGTATACTCCAACCACTATCTGATATATCAGTATTGTAAAAATATAAAACATATAGAGAAATAATCGTAATCACAAGACATGGAAAAATAACATTTATTATTAATTTATTAATTGGTATAGGTTTTACAAGAGTCAGTTTCTTATAACAAAAAATGAAAAATAACAATACTATTAATGGTGATAATTTGCAGTAAAAAAATGATAACTTGCTAATTATTGGATATGTTGATGAATAAGTTGATGGTATATTGTTTATTTTTTCATACACAGCAAATAATATATCTATATCATTAAAATAAAAAATAATAAATATCGGAATTGCACTAATAAAGATGAATATTGAACCCCACTTAATTAACAAATGATCATTTGGGTGATTTTTATTATCCATAGTAACCTGCCTTTACGTAGTACCTATGATAATTAATATATCATAGTTGTTTGTAAAACACATAAAGAAACATTAAAACGGCTAGGGTTTAATATGAATATAACAATTAATCATTCCTCTATTGATATGACAGGGAAAAATTAATCCCTTTTTATATGAATATATGGATCTTGAGATTGATGTAATACTGCTAATACTTCTATTCCATTCTCAACTTCTCGATAGTAAATAATATGACTTTCTACAGGAAAACTTCTTATTCCTGTAAAAAGGTCATCACTACGATCTATACCAATAGAGGGTTGTTTTTCAATAATATTGATTATTGTGATTCTTAAGCAATTTATGTAAGTTTCAGCTACATTTTTTCCCCAATGGGTCAAAGAATATCGTCTTATGGTGCGAATATGCTCTTTTGCTTTCTTGGTAAATAGAACACTCATTTATAAGATTAACCTTCAATTTCATTGCTAGTTAAAGGTGCAAAAACATCATCAATATGATGTAACTCTCCCCGTTCTGCTTGTTCAATAGATTCGGCCAAAATAGATTTTAAATTTTGTAACTTCAACTGTGTAAATTGGTCATATTCGTCTGGAGAAATGACTACAGCTACACGCTTTCCATGTTTGCTGATCTGGACAGGTTCACGTTGAGCTTTCATTAGTAAATCACCAAATTGATTTTTGGCGAGTTGAGCAGGAATAATTTCCATAAGTAACACTCCGTAAAAAAGTACAAAATGGCTTGAATGTCTATTATAGCTATTTGTTGTGAATTTTACCATTAATTAATACTAATAATAAAAAAACTGGATCACATAAGACCCATTATGTTAAATCGCTGGCTTTAGTGATAAAAATCACTGTTACCCTGTCACTCATACTCTCTACCTGCTAAAACAGGAAGATTTCTGTTATTAAAACCGCCAAAATTCCATTGTTTGTTTTTTGTTAAAATTGAAACAATTAAGAAACATTTTAACAAAACTATTTTTTGCATCGAAATCCCTCTCAAAGCCTTAAAATTACAAGAAATACGTTATTAATACATTGTATGTACATCACCATAACAGTAATGTACATACAAAGTAAATACATAATAAACACAAAAATGTATTTACACAAAAAATACACTGTGATACACATATGAACATACATTGTACATACAAAATAAATACGATTTAGTATTTACATGGTTAGTACACTGTGATACAAACATGAGCATACTCTGTACATACGCAATTAATACTTAGATGTATTTACAATAGAAGTACATAAGAAGTACAGAATGGTATTTACCACAACAATACAAAGAAAATACGAGGTATTTATGATTTTAGTTTTTGCTTCTGATAAAGGCGGAGTAGGTAAAACAACAACCGCGATCAATATGGCTGTTATGCTTAAAAGAAAAAATAAAAGTGTGATTATGCTAAAAGCAGATAGAAACCGAGACTTGTTTGTCTGGTCTGATATTCGCGCACAAGCTGGCTTCTCAGCAATTCCCATTCATGAAGCATTCGGAAATATTAGTGATGAAATAAAACGCCTAGAAAAGCTCTGTGACGTGGTTGTTGTAGACTGTGCAGGACATGATAGCTCAGAATTTCGAAGTGCATTAACGGTGGCTGATGTATTGCTCACATTGGTTAAGCCTTCATCCTCTTTAGAAAAAAACACCTTAACGAATGTGACTAAAACCGTCAGAACCGCGCAAAAGCAGCATGGTAATAGTGACTTAAAAGCTCACGTACTCATGACGAGAATTAAGTCGCATAAACTGCAAGATGCCGTATCGCTTGAGAATGAATTAAAGTCCGATGAAATTTGGCTGCAACCGCTTAAAAATCGAATTTCAGAACTAGATATTTTTGAAAATGCCGTTAACGCTGGCGTGGGTGTTCATGAAGTAGAAAAAGCAAGTAGTTTAGGTGTGGCAAAAGCGCAAATTGAATTAATCGCAAAAGAAATAGGGCTGATTTAATTCAAGGGATATACCAAATGCCAGAGAATAAATATCTATATATCTTAATCCTATTTATTGCTGTGGGGATTATGCTTTTTGCAGACAAATTATTTTTCTAACCCGCTAAAGTATTCATACCAAGTTCGTATGAATACTTTAATTCACAGACTTTATACATTGATTATAAAAGAATTAATACGCTGTACATACAGCTAGACATATATTACACTATCATTACAGCGTACAAACAAGGTAAATACAATGAAACTTCAAAAACCCGATTTAGACTTAACCGACTCCAGCACTAAAACTAAGAACTCGACAACCCAATTCATCAAGGCGGGAGACAAACGGCCAACAACGTCAAACAAACTTATCCCATCCACTTTTCGCTTGCCAGAATCCGCAATTAGCATTCTCGACACCGAAGCAGAAAGGGCAGGGCAAAACAAAACCGCCATTTTAAAAGCCGCTATATTGGCTTACAGCAACCTTGATGAAAACAGCAAAAACTTAGCATTACTTGAGTCTTTTAAACTTTAAATACTTTTTTTAATATCAACACAAAGATAATTATTATGTATTTGATTTTTTCAATATTGCTAATGCTTGGTGCGATATGTGCATTATATAATACAATTCGATTATTATATTTAAATGGTGTTAGTGGAGGATTAGAGGATAATATCCAATTAATAATAAGTGTAATCGGTATTATTGTCATGCCTGTTTTTTCATATGGTTCTTATAAGGCATGGAGTGAACACCTGACAATATTACAAGTATTCGGCTCATAATTAAATTAATCATATGTTACTTTAATTTAGTCAAAATACATTAATGAATAAAAATGCAACTGGACTTGATTTTTGATTATTTAGTTCTGTAACAAAAGAAATAATAATGAAACAATTAACTGAGTTTGAGTTAGAAATTATTCATGCTGTTGTCGTTTTGCAAGAATTGCATGATAAGCCAGAACTTTCCGCTAGTGTATTAAAAGAATGTAACCTATCGGAAATTGATTGTAACGAATTAGATGATTATGAAAAAGATAACTTAAGAATAATTAATAAAGAATATTTGGTTAATCTAAAAGGATTATAACAAGTTACTAATTAATAACTAGCAAAATTAAGGGTGACATATTCACCCAATTTTTTACATATAAAATATTATAGTTATTAAAACTCAAACACTATCAGAATAAAACATTGATAGCTCACCATTAGTTAATGTATCTTTTAACATCGTTAAATGAATAACCTTTATATCTTGATTTTCTAATAAATTCGATTTTTCGATAGGATTAATGTAACTAATAGCAGCGACTAATTGATTCTCTAATGTGTCATAAATTGCAAAAGGTAAATTAATACTATTAATAATCTCAAATTCATTAAAAAATTCAGATGTTCCCATTTTTTGAGAAGAATATAAAAACTCACTCAATCTCACTTTACAAAAAACATGATAGTTTTCTTTTACATTTTCTTGTAAAATAACTAATAATTTACTTTCTTCTTCTGTCAAAAATTGCTGTCTAAGATAACTCATCTGCCCTCCCAAGAACCGACTGTAGGTCAACCGCCTAACAAAAGTAAAATGCTAGCATTTTTACGGTTGTTAGGCTATCCTGCATCGCATTATAATTACTTAGCCTCAGATTGTGGTGACTTTACACCAAATAATGTTTGAAATGGCTGTATATCTTGTAAAACTTCGGGGTTGATAAGACTAGAAACCATTAACGCCATTGTCACCGTCATTTCTACATTCCACATTTTCTCATTGTTGTAATAGAATAATATCAATGCAAAAATACCGAGTGGAATAATCAAATAACGGAAAACAGAGATGATAGAGACTACCATCAATAAAAGTACATCTAGCGTTACCCCTAAGAAATAACGAATCCCCAAAAACAGCATAGAAAGTATATGGGATAAGGATGATTTCTTAATATCTTTTTTTATCTTTACAGATCGAGATTTTTTTAATTTAGCCTGTATTTCTTTTTTTTCTTTCCCTTGAGGGAATTGATATATTTTAGCCATATTAACACCCTATCTTTTTTCTTTACTTATTTTATCTGCAATTGTAGCTACCTTTTTTTGAAGTTTTTTAGGTAATTTACCATTACTCACAACCTCCTCTATCATATTTTTATTTTTAGCTAATTGATTCATTTTCTTTTCGAGAGACTCATCAAAATGACGATTAGTAAATGTCACACAATCATTTTCGGCATCTAATAAAACCTCATAATCAGGCAAATCATTTACTAAACTAAGTTTTTTAATTGAACGTTTAAACTCTCTTTTGTTTGACGTAGCGCCAGATTTTAAATGCAATAATTCTATTGATAATGAAAATGATTTTTGATATCCACAATGCTTTCTTGCTATTTCATAAATACGTCGATCTATTGCTTTTCTTATGCGAAAATAATCAGAATTAATTTTTAATACTTTATTTTTTGTAATGCCCTGATAAAGCCAATCAGGTAAAGTCACTTCTACCATGCCAATATCTAATCGTCCTTTTTTTTCTTCTAATATTCTCCATTTATCAATTAAACCAAAGTTTTCTGTTTCTTGTTTTTCTGATGAATATACAATATTGGTTTGAATACGAGTACCAGCTAAACGCTCAAGGGCTTTTTTTAATTCATCATAAGACCTTCCCCCTTTATCACGATTCGTCGTAACAAAAAATTCATAAGGAGTAAAAGCGATAGTTCGACTAATCGGTTTTCCTTCAAAAATCGCTTGTTGCAATTTAGAAATAGCATAAATCCAAATATCTTTATCAAATACAGTAGCTAATCCAATTCCAGTTGCGGGTCTAACTAATACAGAAATATTATTATTTCTGTATTCTCTAACTTTATCATCCCCCCCTTTTAAAGCAAAAAAAGGGTGTTCCATACTGGCTAACTCATCCCGAAAAGATGAAATTTCAACTTCATCAGCGATAAAAAATTCTTCTTCCTTGTATTTTTTAGGTCTTAACGTTTTCATCTTTTGTATTACTTACCTTTCTTTTATCGGGATTCACACACAAATAAATTCATACGATGATCACGAAATATCGGGATTTACACACACAGTAGTTACAATATCAACACAAAAAACATCGGGATTTGCACACAATATATCGGGATTTACACACGACAGTCAAGACTATTTTGACTAAAAAAAATAGGAACATAATCAAGAGTTGATTTACTCTTGATTATCGGGATTTACACACAAAAAACGAAATAATTACTGTACAAATTTCAAACAGCGATTCGGGATTTACACACACCTCATTCGGGATTTACACACACTGACACGGGATTTACACACACGGACACGGGATTTACACACACACATCTAAAAATAATTGTTTAAATTCAATGTATTGTGAGGTGTTTTTTTCCTTAATAAGTTTTAATAAGAATTAATAAGTCTTTTAATAAGAATTATGGCAATTTTTTGTGGATAACTAACACTTCGTCTAAACATATTTTGATTTGAGTTTTGGGAGTATGTGCCAACATTAACATCACAGATATTACGCTTCCTCGATGGAAAATAAATTTCCATCTTGCGGCGAGCGTTGCGGTTTTAACGGGTTATTGATCTTTATTTTCTCCACAAGATCATCACTAGCAGCAATATAATCATCAAAAATGAGCTGTAAGCCATTCAGGGTGGTTTTTCCCCGTATAGCCTATCCATTTAACCAAATATAAATGATCGTCGCTTAGAATCGATTACAGCGCGTTTGATTTAAATAAATCATTACATCTCAGTCTTCCCTTAAATTTCCTTGTAATACAATAATTTAGATATATTCGCATTAAAATAAAAAGAGCAATTTTTGGAAAAAATGCTTGATAAGTACCTTATGAGGTACTATAATGATTTTATTGAAAGCGGAATGGTTCCCTTTCTTCCAAAGCCCTCACAGGGCAGGAGCAAAAAATGAATGTACAAGAAGCGTTAAATATTTTTGGCTTATCTGGTGAACTCACCGAGCAAGACATCAAAACCGCTTACAAAAAAGCAGCGTTAAAATATCATCCTGACCGTAATCCATTAGGCGCAGAACTGATGAAAGCCATAAATGCAGCCTTTGATTTTTTAATGAATAACTTAGAGAACATCAATAAATTTCAAAGTAGCGATAAAAACACTCATTACAATTTTACCGAAGAACTGGAAGAGGTTTTATTAACGTTGTCGGGTTTGATGGGGATTATTTATGAAGTTATTGGAAACTGGGTTTGGATTAGTGGAGAAACCAAAGAGCACAAAGACACATTAAAAGAGATTGGCTGTAAATGGGCTGCAAAAAAGAAACAATGGTTTTACCGTCCAGAGGAACATAAAAGCCGTAGAAATCGCAAAGAACACAGTATTGATGAAATACGTACTATGTATGGAACAAATGGACAAAGAGCAGCGACAGGCTGGCAGAGAGTAGAAAACAGGGCATAACGGATAGCGGGGGCAACCCCGCTATTTTCATAAGAAGAGGATATACTATTATGAAAAATTTTAACGAGTGTTATCAATCTGTTTTTGAAATTGTTTGTCGTTGTCTCGGTGATAACTGGCGCATTAACTTACTTGATAATGATGCTTATCGGATCAAGATCACGTCTAACCGATTCATGGGCTTTTCAATTCATGTTAGGGAAGAAAAAAACCGTTTTTCGATTATGGGTAGTTTTGATTCTCGCATTCATCGTGGAGAAATTCATAGCTGTACGGTGTCAAAAGATCGAAATCCTGTACACATTGCCGAGGATATTAAACGAAAAATCATTGTATTTGCTCATGATGAAATTAATAAGGCAAAAGAAAGTAAAGTAAAAGAACAGGAAAAAAAAGAACAAGACTTAATTGTCAAAAATATGTTATCTCGTTTATTTACAATGCATAGTAGCTGGCAGAGTGGGGTAATAGGTGCATTCAAGTCTGATAATGGTTTAGACGGTATGATTAGAAAAACGTACAGTGGTTATAAAATTGAAATAGATAAGTTATCCGTAGATAATCTGATTAAACTCGCAGGCATGATAACAACGTTAGAAAGGGGTTAAAAATGGAAATTAAACGTGAAAATTTCGATAGTGTTTTCGATATTAATAAATGGCTTAAAAATAACAAAGACGTAAAAATTATCAATATTGAGACTAGAAAAGGCAATATAACTGATTTTACAAATAGTTATACTGTTTGGTTTTATGTGGGTTCTTATTGAGGTTTTATTTTTATGATCAAACTCAGTAAAGGCAGTAAAAACTACTATCTGACACGTGAAAACGGGCAGTTAGTTTTTATCAAAAACATTAAGGTCAGAAATAAGAATGACGTTAAAGACGGAAATAAAACGGCTAAAAAACAAGTGTATAAAATTATTGTTGGGATTGACTTGCTTCCCGATGAAGCAGACAGATCTATTTTAAAAAGTATGTTGGAACAATGGAAAAGTGAATATGAATGAATTAAAACGATTAAGAGATAAGTTAGGTCTGTCAAATAGTGTTCTTGCTGAACTTATGGGATTATCAGAGCAAACGATAAAAAACAGAATGGCATCTGATTTTAATAAAAAAACAGCAAGTAAGTTAGAAATTGAATTTTTAAAACTATTGGCAGGTGAACACGAAAAATATTCAATTTTAGAAAAATAAAACTTGATAAGTACCTTATGAGGTACTATAATGATTTTATTGAAAGCGGAATGGTTCCCTTTCTTCCAAAGCCCTCAAAGGGTAGGAGTGAATAATGAAATTGTTTCATGTGATTTTAAACGTAACAAATGATGATTTTGAAAAAAATATTGAATTGAAAAATTTTTATGAAGTTGCTCAATCATTAAATGAAGTAAAAGAAAAATTTAAAATTTTTAAAAATGCGCGAGTTAGTGCAATTGTTGTATATGATTTATTCTTAGAGCCTGTTACTGTTAAATTTACTATGTCTGCTTACAATGTTCACAACCAAGTGATTTTCTGTGAATCACAACCTACCATAGTTAATAATACGTTAGACCTGATAACAAAATTAAATAATTACTTCAAACAAGATTATTTAACTGTCGATTGGAAATATATTTAATGAATACACCTGAATATAAAATTATTAGTATTTTCGAGTACAACGGATTTTACACTTACCACATTTCAAAAAATGGCGAGTTAGATCAGGTTGTCGAGTTCGACAGTGAAGCGAACGTAACAAAAACATCATTTAAACAAAATTCAGAGGAGGAACAGGAAGCCGTAGAGTTTATACGGAGAATAAGAAATAAACATATTTGTTCAGTGATTTAAAGGTTGAGTCTAGAGGGTTGCCCCCCCCTAGACTCTGACACAAAAAACTTACAAAGGAATTTATTATGTCGGATAAAATGATAGCAGCAGCCAAAGATTTTGCAAAGGGAAAAAGAACCACTTTTCCAATCATGACAGTCAAAGAATTACCTTTTTTTCTTCAACAAATACGTAAAGAAAGTGAATTGTTAAAACATTAATTTAAAATCTCAAGGGGCTTAATGCCCCTTTTTTATGTGCCTATGGCACATGTCAGGCAACCCACCAAAGCCAATTAAAACACCTAAATCTGATTTGCCGATAAAAGGGAGGGCTTTTAAATATTCTCGAACCCCTTCCGCACTATTAAGCCGTGAGCGAAGCGAACCCTATAAACACAGAATATAAAGCGACTTTAGTGTTGAATGGTCGCAGACAAAAGGAATTCACCGCTATGTTTGCCGTCTTTTTTCTTTTTGAGATAGATAAAAACTAAGCTCAGAGGTAAGATAAGTTTTAGTGCGATGCAGGATATCCTAACAACCGTAAAAATGCTAGCATTTTACTTTTGTTAGGCGGTTGACCTACAGTCGGTTCTTGGGGGGTAAGATGAAGCAAATTAATTTTAGAATTAATGATAATGAATATGAATTATATCATAAAAAAGTCAAAGAAAACTTAAATATGTCATTGCCGAGTTTTTATAAATTAGTCGGTAATATGATGTTAAATAAGGACAAAGATATTAAAGAAACCTTGTCTGATCATGCGATATCGATAGGTGAAGAATCTGATTATACCGATAAAAGAGCATACTTGTATTTAACGGCTGAACAAGAAAATGCGCTAATAACATCAGCAAAAAAGCATGGTTGGTCATTATCGAGAGAAATGCGTTTTCGTCTTCAAACAACCTTAAGTAATGAAATGGATTTTTTCGACCAAGAGTTACAAGAAATGAAATTATGTCGAAATCATATTAAACGTATTGGACTCAATATTAATATGATATTACGACGTGATGAAGGACGTGTTTTAGATAAAGAGGGAATGCGTCAAGATATGCAAGCATTAACCGAACAGCTTAATGAACTTGAAAATAAATTTAATTACTTTATCAATAAGTGTAAAGGTAGAATTATTGCAAATCGATTGTGAGGTTGGTCATGGGATTGGATATCGAAAAAGAGTACCGAGCTAAACGGGCTAGACAAGAGAGTAGTCGATCAGTTAAATCGATTAAATCAGCTAAATCCTCATTTGTACATAAAGTGAAAAATGGAGGGAAATTTTATGACCGAAACGCTCAAGAATCCCGAATAAAAAAAGGGGCGAGCAAAGAGGTTATGACTAAAATAACAGGGAGCGCAAAAGTTAAACAAGGGGTAAGAAATAGTGTTGATTATATTAGTCGAGATGATTCATTAGAACTTGTTGATGAGCAGGGTATCAAAATCAATGCGGAAGAAGCTAAACAATCTTTAATTGATAGTGATGATGCATTGCAGTTAAGTGATAAGAGCAGAAGAACACCTGATATAACTAAAAATATTGTTTTTTCACCCCCCATGACTGCAAAGGTAAAACCCGAAGAAGCGATTGAAGCCGTTAGACAAACGTTAATAAAAAAATATCCAGATAATCGTTTTGTGATAGCTTATCATGATGATAAGAAAGAGCACCCTCATGTTCATGTTATATTGAAAACACGTAAAGAAAATGAAGATAAGCGAATCAAAATTACTAAACAGGATTTGCGTGATTTGAGATCTGGATTTTGTGATGAATTGAAGCTCAAAGGGTATGATGTAAAAGCAACACATAAACAACAAATTGGGTTAAAGTCACAGCTTAAAGATGATTCATTAACTGCGCCTAAGCGCCAAAAGAATGTTTATGAAGTGATTGATTTTGGGCGAGCACCTTATCAATTCAATACTAAAAATAAATCACAAAATTATTTGACAGTGAAAACCTTAAACAAGGGCGTTGAAGCAACGTATTGGGGTAAAGAGTTTGGTGCTTTATGCAATAGAGAAAAAATTCAAAAAGGGGATTTAATAAAATTAAAAAAGATAGGTACAGAAGATATAAAAATCCCTAAGCTAGATGATAAAGGGCAGCAAACAGGGTGGAAAATCACACAGCGTAATCAATGGGAGATGCAAAACTTAGGCGTTAAAGGCGTTGATCGCACTAAAAATATTTTACCCGAAAATTCGGGGATTAAAGAGATCCAACAATTCCAAAAACAACAAACGCAATTTAAACAGCAAGCAATGGAATTGATTAAAAAAGAACAACAAATTAAAGTGGGGCTTAAATTTTAATGTTATTCAAGAGAATTCGTTGTGGTGGTGCAGCTTGTATGCATTGCCACAACGAATTGAACAAGCGGAGCGCGTTAGTCTATCTATTTCCTATTTTAAGCGTTCACTGGCAAGATTATAAACCTGACTTTTTTCCCGCTTGCCAACGGCAACAACTGCAATAATTAACATATCGTCAATAACTTGATAGACCAATCTAAAACCTGATGCACGAAGTTTAATTTTATAGCAATTCGGCATATTTCTCAGTTTTGCAGATGCTACATGTGGATTTTCACATCGTTTTATTAATTGTTTGGCAAATTGAGATTGAATGGTTTTATCTAATTTTTTCCATTCCTTTTCTGCATCTTTTCTAAATTTAACCGAATACATCATAGGTACTCGGCTAAATTAATATCGACAAGAGGTTGTGATTCTCGTTCTTTGACCAGCTTTGCAAGTTCGTTATCGTCTAGCGCATCAAGTATTTGCTCATATAACTCAGCAGGAACACAGTAAAAAGCAGGTTGATTACGGTTTAAAATGGCTACGGGATAGCCTAAACCTGCGTTAACTGTCGCCATTGGGTTTTTTTTGAGTTCACTGACGCTGGCTGTTGTATCACTTAAAATCGTATTTGGCATAATTAAACCCTCAATAAGACCTATTAATAGGTCTTATTTTAAGGTTGTTTGCTGTGAGATTCAATGGCTAGTTTGAAAAAAAAATGTAAACACATAGTATTTTCATAGTACATACAGATTTGTATTTACATAATATTGCTATTGTATTTATTTTGGTTCGCTAATATCAGAGATAACGCTAAACGTAGGGTTACAATATAAGTACGTAATAGTTGTTTATTTAATTATAAATATATACTAATCAATGCGTTAAATGTGATTTGTATTTGTTGTTTTTTATTAAAAATGAAGAAATATCTCATTCGCTTGAAATTTTATGTTATCAAAAAAATGGAACATTTGCTTGACCGATTAGATAACAAGCGTTATGTTTAGTTGAACAAAAGTTATCAAGAGATTGGAGCATGAACTTAAAGGAAGTTAATTTGGAAGATTGGCATTTAGTACATAAAGTCACTGGTGAGTGTATCGGTATTGATATACTTAAAACTCAAGATGGTGGTTCTTTCAACAAGGTATTTTTAAATGAGCTTGCTTCAATAATTGGTTGCACAGGTAATGGAAGTGAAAAAGTTCTTGGATGGATTTTAAAAAATAAAAATAACCAAAATGAGATTCACGGAACGCAGCGTGAGATAGCAAAAGAAGAATCTGTTGGTGTTGCGACTGTAGCTAGGGTGTTTAAAGCACTTAAGGATAACGGCTATCTAAAGCAAAAACGATCAGGAACTTACTTGTTAAATCCGTCAGTTATTCATTATGGCGGAGTTGGTAACAGATTAACTATATTAAGAGTTTGGAATGATTTAATTTAAATTAACGCTGTACGTAAGTATTACCAGTACCTACGTACAGCTAACCCTAAACCTACGTCAACTAGGAGTAGAGCTATGTCACATAGTATCTTCCATACGCGCATAAATGAAGCGCAAAATAATGTTATTGTCTTGTTTGCTTTAATTTCCTGCAATTTGACCTCGCGTCAGAGGTTAAAAATCATCAATTCTATTAATGTACCGATTGTGGTATTGGGCTTATATTCTGCTTTTTACCTGAAAAGGACGTCATTATGAAGAGTGATGAAATTATAACTTTAGTAGAGAAATGCGATATTTTTGATGGTAAAAAGTTGAGCTTTAAGCAAAAGGAGATAGCTATACGTTATGTGTTTGGTCAAACAGCAGAAGAATTAGCTATGCATTTTGATAATTCTACTCGCAGTATTTGGTTACATTTGGATGTGGTGAGAAATGAATTTGGTAATGTTTCTCTTTCATCATTGAGAACAATTATTTTTATGAAATTAATATGTCAGTTTATAAATATTAAAATACGATGAAAGCATAATTTTCTTATTTCTAACAATAATACTAAACTTTTTAGTAAGTTAAAAGGTAACTTCACTTTGTGAAGTTGCCTTTTTTTTGTAATTTAACTTAAGATGCAAATCATGATTTGATTGTGATTGATATTACTGATTGGAAATTATAAATGAAAAATTCAAAAACACATATTACGTTAGCTGTGCCTGATGATTTAAATGCATGGATTAATTTTAAATCAAAAGATCAGAATCGTTCTAAACGTAATTTTCTTTTACATCTTATTGAAGAAGCGCGCACAAAAGATTTGTCTAAAAGACAACCGCTTAATTTAGATAACGATATTTTATGATCAAAGAAACTTTACTTTCATTAGCATTGCAATGTGCACCGTTAGTGCACCCTGATACTGCTCATGATATTGCTAAGGTTGAAAGTGGATTCAATCCTTACGCAATTGCTGAAATAAAAGCTAAAGGTAAAGTCATTAGCCATTTACCCAAAACTAAAAATGAAGCCTTAAATATTATTTCAAGATTAAAGACGAGTAATGCTCGGTACTCGGTAGGATTAATGCAAATTTATTCTGGTAATTTTAAGGGTTTTGAAGTTACACCAGAAGAATTACTTGATAGCTGCCGTAACTTGAATATCTTTGAAAAAATTTTAGTTGATTGTTATCAAAGGGGAGGGAGTCTAGCCAATGCGCTGAGTTGTTATTACTCAGGCAATTTTAAAACAGGAAAAAAGAAAGAAACGCAGTTTGCCAACACCAGTTATATAGAACGAATAGGAATTTCAGATAATAAAAATAATTATATTGTTCCAAGTACAAAAAATTATAAGGAAGAAAATCAGGAGGTGGCGAAAGCTGAATCAGACGTTGTTATTGAGAAATTAAAACCATCAAACAAAATTGTTTATCCTCGTTATGTAATGAGGGGTGTAGTCAAAGAAAATTAGGGATTTAATATGAAAACATCACAAAAATTGCCATTTCTATTAATGTGCGGATTAATGTCATTGATTGCTTTTACTTTTCCTGCTCAAGCTGCTGATGTAACTACAGCGACAACAGGATTCTTAGATAGGATCATTGATTTTTTAACGACAATTAGAAAGCCAGCTATCACTATTTGTGCTCTAGGTATTGGTTTTATTGCATTATTTGCACGTAATCATATGGCTTGGATATATCCACTGATTATCGGGATTATTATCTTTATCATTGCGCCATATCTGCCTGATTGGTTGGGTTAATTTAAATATTTATCGTATTTAAATTAACTATACGTTTAACCTCTCTATCAAGGGGCTGTTATGAGCACTGTTTTTAAGGGACTAACACGCCCCGCACTTATTCGCGGGTTAGGCGTCCCATTATACCCGTTTTTATTTACTTGTGTTTTGTGTGTGTTACTTGGCGTTTGGATACATGAAGCACTTTATTTTTTAATTATTGTCGGGATATTTGTTATTCGAAAAATAATGAAGATTGATGAACGGTATTTTGAATTAATTTATCTTCGTTATTTAGTGATGGGAAATCCTGTTTCAAATCAAAAATATCATGCTGTTCATGTAGGTGGGAATGATTATGACCGTGTTGATTTATCCGATGTGGAGAATTTTATGAAACTTAGTGATCAGGCTTCATTGGAAAAACTCATTCCATACTCTTCTCATATTACGGATGATTTAGTTTTAAGCCAGAATAGAGATTTAATTGCTACATTTGAATTATCGGGGGCTTACTTTGAATGTGTCAGTGAAAATGATTTGTCATTAATGGTTGATCAGTTTAATACACTCATACGAAGTTATGAAGGCAAACCCGTAACTTTCTATACACATCGTATTAGAAATAAAAAACAGGTTAAAGCTGAGTTTAATAGTCCTATTCCTTTTGCTAATCGCGTGATGAATGCTTACTACGGTTCATTAACAAAATCTGATTTTTATCAAAATCGTTTATTTTTAACCGTTTGTTTTAAGCCTTTTTCATTAGAAGAAAAAGTGGCTCAATTTTTAAGTTCTAAAAAGAAAAATAAACAAAAAGATAAATCGATTTTAGCTGAACCCATTAACGAAATGAATGAAATCTGTGCTCGATTAACTAACTATTTATCTCGTTACAAAGCACATCGTTTAGGGGTTTATACTGAGAATGACCGTGTATTTTCATCTCAATTGAGTTTTTATCAATATCTGCTTAGTGGACAGTGGCAGCCAGTTAGAGTGACGAATAGCCCGTTCTATACGTATTTAGGTGGTAAAGATATTTTCTTTGGTGGTGATGCGGGGCAAATTAGTATTTCTGAACCGATGCGCTATTTCCGCATTATCGAGATCAAAGATTATTTTCAAGATACAGAATCTGGCATTTTTGATTCGTTGATGTATATGCCTGTTGAATACACATTGACAACCTCTTTTACGCCATTAGACAAACGGGAAGCAATTCAAAAACTCGATGACCAGCGTGAAAAATTAGAAATGACGGACGATGCCGCTAAATCTCAAATTACCGATTTAGAGGTTGCTGTTGATATGGTCTCTAGTGGTTATTTATCGATGGGTCATAGCCATTTAACGCTGTGTGTTTTTGCTGATAGTCCTGATGAATTGGTTAAAAACACGAATATGGTAACGGGGGCGTTACAAGACTTAGGGCTTATTTTGAGTTATTCCACTTTATCTTTGGGAGCTGCGTTCTTCTCTCAATTACCAGGGAATTATACTTTGCGTCCTCGATTATCGATTTTGAGTAGCCTGAATTACGCTGAAATGGAATGTTTCCATAATTTCTTTACAGGGAAAGAAACGGGAAATACATGGGGTAATTGCTTATTAACCTTAAAAGGTTCTGGTAATGATATCTATCATTTGAATTATCACATGACGACCGAATATCAGAATTTTTTTGGTAAAAACCCGACGCTAGGGCATAGCGAAATATTAGGTACATCGAATGCGGGTAAAACGGTGTTAATGATGATGCAAGCCTGTGCCTTACAACAATTTGGGTCTGAAACTTCTTTTCCACCGAATAGTAAAGTTAAAAAACAAACGACTATCTTTTTTGATAAAGACCGCGCAGGGGAAGTCGCTATTCGTGCGATGGGGGGCGATTATTATAAAGTGAAATTGGGTGAACCAACAGGTTGGAATCCATTTGCTATGCCTGCGACTAAGCGGAACCTGATTTTTCTAAAAGATTTAATTCGTAATTTATGTACGTTAAATAGCGAAAAAGGGTTAACCGAATATCAAAATAAACTGATTTCGGATGCGGTAGAACGATTAATGCAGCGAGAAGATCGCTCTTTCGGTATCAGTAAGCTGATCCCACTTATCATGGAGGAAAGAACAGAAGAAACATTACGAGATGGACTCAAAATACGTTTAGCTGCATGGAAACAAGGTGGTGAATTTGGTTGGGTGTTTGATAATGCCACAGATGATTTTGATATCAGCGATAAAACCATTTTTGGCATTGATGGCACCGAATTTTTAGAAGATGCCATTTTATCTCAGGTTGTGCCTTTTTATCTGATTTACAAAATAACGTTATTAGCAGATGGACGTCGTTTAACACTGTATTTTGATGAGTTTTGGCAGTGGTTAGCAAACATGCTGACAGCCATGATGATTTATAACAAGCTCAAAACAGGGCGAAAACTCAATATGGTCATTGTTTTTGCCACTCAGTCTCCTGATGAGTTATTGAAATCTCCAATGATTTCAGCCCTGAGAGAGCAATTAGCAACACATATTTACTTAGCTAACCCGAATGCGAAAAAGAGTGAATATGTTGATGGGCTACAAGTTAATGAATTGTATTTTAATAAAATCAAAAAAATTGACCCGCTTTCAAGACGCTTTTTAGTGGTTAAAAACCCACAACGAAAAGGCGACTCTCAAGATTTCGCGGCATTTGCCAGTCTTGAACTTGGGGAAGCTGCATATTACTTGCCGATATTGAGTGCATCAACAGAGCAGTTAGAAATATTTGATGAAATCTACCAAGACGGTATGAAACCTGATGAGTGGATAGATATCTATCTTGAAAGAGCAAACCAAGCCGCTTAGGAGATAACAATGAACAAATTCAAATTAACATTGATCAGTATGGTATTTGGGGCTTCATTTATGGCTTCGGCTGGTATTCCTGTTGCTATTGACGCTAACCCTGAATGGGCGATTGAAGCGGGGCGGTGGTCTGAAAAATTGAAGCAATGGTCCGATACAGTGAAACATTATAATGCTCAAATTCAGTCCTATCAGGATGAATTGTTAGCTAAGACGGGTATCCGTGATGTTCAGCAATTAATTCAAGATGCTCAATCCATCAAAAATGATTTAACGGCAATTTACAATCAAGGGAATGCGTTTATTGACAAATACGCGCAAAACCCAACGGAAGCGTTCTCACAGCAAGCTCAAGCCCTGTTATCTAAATATAACGTTTCAAAAACCTGTGCGAACAAAGGCTATGTGGGGGATGCAATTAAAGGGTGTGAAGCGCAGTTTTTATCAATTCTTTCTGTGTCAGAGTACGGTGATTCATTGCAAAAGCAATTAGAGCAAGATAATAGCCGTATGGAAAGCCTGATAAAGCAAGTCCAAAATGCGAAAGACCCTAAAGCGACGGCTGATGCCGCAAATGCGATTTCTTTTGAACAATTAAAATTTGAAAAATTACAGTTCCAGTATCAAATGTACCGAGACAAACAGCGTGATTTAGCTGAATATAAAGAACAGCTTAATCAAGCTAATTTCCGTGATAAGCAGCTAAAAGCAGTAGATAGTCAACCTTCATATTTAGATGCTTATCATAAGTCTCAATTTGATGAGGAATTTCAGTAATGAAAACAAAATTATTAATTGGCGCAGTATCTATTCTCTTTCTATCGGCATGTGGTGAAGAAGTGAAATCAGTTCAATGGTGGCAAGAACATGCAGATGAAGCACAGAAAAAAGTAACGGAATGTTCTTCCAACGGAAATGATAGTGAAAATTGCCGAAATGCAAAAGATGGATTATTCCGTCATAAACAATTAACAGCAAAATCACCATCTTTTATGGATGCATATAAGAAAACACAAAACAAAGAATAGGTAAATTATGGAAAACGCGACAGCTACATCCGACTTTTTTCAAACAGCATATCAAGTTATTTGGGATATGCTGAATAAAACAGTGGCAAATAAGGTTTCTGAATACTCTCAAATTGCTGCGGATTTGGCACAGTACGGGATTTCAATTTATATTTTATGGTTTGCATTCAGTACGCTAGCTTTAAAAAATAAAACGCCTGTGCCTGATTTTATTTGGAACTTGGCGCGTTTTACTATCATCTTGATGTTTATTAAAAATAGCGGGGGCTGGCTGAGTGCCAGCACCGATGCTATTTACGGATTGCGCGACACTTTGGCAGGTGGTGATCCTTGGAAGTGGATGGATCAACTGTGGGTTAAAACATCTCAGGTTGCTGCACATATAATGTCAAAGGATACATCAACGTATGTGAAAGTTGATGGGGGAATTGGCTCATTTCTTACTTATTTTGGAGGGTTGGCTGCTTTACTTACTTGCTCATTCGTATTTTTTGCTGCTGAAATTACTTTATTACTGCTGACGACAACGGCTCCTATTTTCATTTTGTGTCTGATGTTTGGTTTTTTACGGCAAATGTTCAATAACTGGTTACAACTGATTTTCAGTTCTTTATTCATTGTTATGTTTGGTTCGTTAGCGTTACGGGCGGGTATGTCGTTTTTGAATATTGTTTTGAGCGTTTCGGTGGCTCAAGCTGCGGAAGCTAATCTCATGCAATTAGGGGCAACTGCGGCAGCGGCTGGATTATTTATGGTATTTGTAATGATTTTAGCTAAAAACTTTGCAACTCAACTAGCAGGGGTAGGTGTAGACGGTGCAGTTCAGGGTATGGCAATGATGGGAGTTGCAGGAGCTGCTGTAATGGCATTTAAAGGTATCAGAAAAGCAGGAAATACCGCGTCAAATATGGGTAAAAGTAATCGAGATAGGGGCTGGAATGGGGCTTCAGCGAGTGGGAATAGTGGTTCGTCTGCGCCTAACTCGGCAAAATCGCGTCGGCAAGCCTCGATTGATAATGTGAGAAAACGTTATGGAACATAAAATGAACAAATATCTAATACTTGTTGTTTTTCTTTTAACTGCCTGTCAATCAAATAAATTACTCCCCAAAGTCACTGGTGAGTTGCAACCCATAAATACGGCAGAGGTGATGAAAAATGAAAAATAAACCAAGAGGGGCTTACCTTAGTTATAAATAATTTAATCGTGAGTTTTTAAATGGAGTCATTTATGAGTGGCATTATTATCGCTGTAATTTTTTTCGTCATCGGATTTTTTGTATCTGTCGTAATAAATATTATAGTTTCAGGCTCTGAAAAAGAGAAAATAAAAAATTTTATTACTATCTATAAAGAATATGACGTGAAAATCACAGATTCCTCATGTCGGCTTTCTTGTGATAAAGGTTATATCGAAGTGGAAACCAAAAATTATTTGAGTTTTATTCAAAGGGGAGGTAGATATGAAAAATAAAAAAGTGGGAATACCATTTTTAAAAAAGAAAGAAAAAATTGAACTAGCAAAAACCTTCGAAGAAAAAGACATTAAAAAACAAAAAATCATTAATACGTTGTATAAGATTTTTGGGCTTTCTGGTTTGGCGTTTGCTTTTTTAAGTTTACTTGGTTGGATAATGATGCTGCCATTAAAAAATACGGAAGTGGAAATATGGACAGTTGACAAAAATACAGGGCAAACAGAAAAGGTGTCACGTGTGAAAGATGAAAACCTGACAAAAGATGAAGCGTTAGGTCGCTATTTTGTGACGCAATACATTAAAGCGCGTGAAGGGTATAACTATTTTCGTTTACAGCATGATTATGACATGGTGATGTTATGGAGTGCGGAAAATGTCGCTAATGATTATACCGCTATTTTTAAAACGGATGCTAGACCAACTATTGTGTATAAAAAAGCACAACGTACCGTTGATATAGAAATTATCTATCCTGTTTTTATTAATCCATCGTCTCAGAAAGGTGATCCTGATTTGTTAGCTACCGTTCGTTTTAAAAAAATCATCAAGGATGTCACAACAAATCGCAGTGTTGAGGAAACATGGGTAGCGAGAATGACTTACCGTTTTATGCCTGACGTTGAGAAAAAAGAAAGTGAACGAAATGCAAATCCATTAGGCTTTGTTGTAACCAGTTGGGTCGCTGAAAAAGAAATTCGAGGTTAATAATGAAAAAGAAAAGTCTTTTGTTATTACTGGCTGTTTTTTTATCACAACAAAGTACTGCGGAAATATTACCTTCTGCAAGTCGCTATGACCCACGAAATCAAGTTGTTAATTTCAATCCGTTAAATACGACCGTGATTAATAGTGCTATTGGCTATATTACAACGGTTGTGTTTGATGATGATGAAAAGGTGATTGATGCACAAACAGGCTATGAGCAAGGTTGGGATATTTCTAAAGCAGATAACCGCGTTTATATCCGTGTGTTACCTGTAAAACAAGTTGTTGAAGAAATGGCGGACAATGGAAAGGTTGAGCAAAAAGAAATTGCGCTTGACCCTGAAACAGACTTGTCACGCTGGCAAACAAATTTATTTGTTGTGACTACAAAAAGAAATTACAGCTTAGAATTGAATGCGAAAACATTTAAAGAGCCAAAAAAAATAGCCTTTGTGGTGAATTATCGTTATCCCGATGAAAAAAGAAAACAGCAAAATGAAATTGAACAACAACGTTTAGCTGAATACCAACGGCAACAAGAAACCGCAAAAATCAATCGGGAACTTGAAAATGCCAAAACACCTAAAAATTGGCAATATTATCAACGAGTGGCTAAAGGTAGTGAAATGATTATGCCTGACTATGCCTATGATGATGGTCGATTTACGTATTTTGGATTTAATCCGAATAAAAAAATGCCGAGCTTATTTTCACAAATTGGGGAGCAAGAAACGATCACAAACCCAACAATTGAAAAACGGGGGAATTATACGGTATTAGTCGCACATCAAGTTAATGACCGTTGGATTTTACGTTTAGGGGATCAAGTTATTGGTATTGAAAATAAAGGACTTGGTAAAGTGCGTTTAAGTAACAGTGATACTGTTTCTGACAATGTTGTTAAAGAGGTGATCCAATGAGTGAAGATACTGAAAAGCCATTAACTGCCGTTGAAATTGAGCAAAAACTTAAACAAGAACGTCAATTGCAAATTGACCAATCTTCCGAAAATAAAGAATCAACGCCAGAACCAAAAAAAGTTTCACTTGGGATTGATAAATTAAAAAAATCCAAAAAAGGAACCGTGTTGCTTATTCTTTTTTTTGTCTTATCAATTGGTGCATTGTCTTTATATTATTTCCCTTCGTTATTGCGTGCGTTTATTAGCAGTGATGAAGCGGAAGAAGTGCCACAAGAAACGATTTCAACCGGTGGCCGTGACAAGTTAACAGGGCTAAATAATGATGTTGACCCATTTGGTCAAGCAGAATTAAACAATGCAGGTGAGTTAACGACGGCAAATACCAATGAGCCAGCTGAAAGTACACCACCACCGCCAAAGCGCATTGAATTCAGTCGTGGAATGGACAGAGGGGTTTCGACACGCTCAAGCAGTACTAGCACACCTAGTAGTAGCCAAAATGCACCCGTAGAGACTGTGAGCGCAACAACGACGCAGCCTGAAACGGTTGTTGGCAGTAAAACCAAAATAACGCGCTTACCCTATGACCCGAATTTGTTTATTCCTGAAAATACGGCAATTCCGTGTTCGTTAGATCGTCGATTTGTCTCAGATTTAGCGGGTAAATTGACGTGTACCGTCTATGAGGACGTTTACAGTGCAAACGGCAATGTAAAGCTAATAGATAAAGGCACGGTAGCACATTTGGTTTATAAGTCGGCTTATGTGCCTAATCAGGGGCAAGGGCATGTCTTTTTAATGGCAACTAAGCTACGAACCCGTACACAGCCTTTTATTGATATTCCATTAGTAGATTCCGAAGCTGCGGGCGCATTAGGTGAAACGGGGGTTGATGGTTGGATTGATACGCATTTTTGGGATCGCTTCGGTGGGGCAATGATGCTAGGCATGATCCCCGATGCCATGCAGGGATTAAATAATGTGGCAAAAGATAATAAAGATAATCAGACCGATTATACCGCGAATAGTCGTCAAGCCTTTTCCGAGATAGCAAAACAGGCATTTGCGAACAGCGTTAACATTCCGCCTACGCTGTATAAAAATCAAGGCGAAATTATCACCTTGATTACGGGAAGTGATTTAGATTTTAGTTCAATTTACCAATTAAGGATGAAATAGTTATGCGTGAATATCACAATCAACATCTCATTCACGATTTAACGCAACAATTTTTTGCTGAATACCTTAATGGCGTTAAGGGATTAACGGAAATTGCGGTAAATGAGCCTAATAAACTCTTTTTGAAGGTTAAAGGACGTTGGGAGAAACGCGAACCGAAAATATCATATGATGATTGTCTTTCTTTTGCGTCAACGTTAGCGGATTATCACAGTGATTCAATCGGTGATATTAAGCCTGTTTTATCCGCAACACTGCCTCACGGTGAACGTGTACAGGTGGTTATTCCCCCTGCGTGTGAAAAAGATAAAGTCTCTATTACGATCCGAAAACCCTCGAATGTGTTTATTACCCATGATGATATTGTGAAGTCAGGATTTTATTCCCGAGTGGGGCAGTCATTTAAATCAGAAAATGCTTCATCTGATTTAGTGGATTTATACCACACGGGTAATTTTGCAGCGTTTATTCCTGAATGTTTACGTCAAGGGAAAACCATGGTGTTTTGTGGCGGAACGGGGAGCGGTAAAACCACGTTTAGTAATGCGGTTATGTTTTATATTCCACATCATTTACGATTAATTTCTATTGAAGATACTGACGAAACCCGTTTTCGTTTTCATGAAAATCACGTCAAACTTTATTATCCGTCAGAGGGGGGAAATAACCTTATCACCTCAGCATCGTTACTCCGTGCATGTTTAAGGATGAATCCCGACCGTATTTTAATGACAGAAATTCGGGGTGCAGAAACGTGGGATTTTTTAAAGGCGTCAAGTTCAGGGCATTCAGGTGGTGTAACTACGGTGCATGAAGAAAAACCAGAAGATGCCATTTTAGGCATGGTGACACGGTGTTATCAAAATACGGAGTGTAATAATTTACCCTTTAATGCATTAGTCCGAAAAGTGTTAAATAACATCGATGTCATCATGAGCATTAAATACCTTAGTGATGATGATAAGCGTTTTGCGAGTGATATTTATTTTAAAGATGTCCATCAAAATGATTACTTAGCGAGACTGTTAGGGTAGGAGGAATAATGGCGCGAAAATATCCCGACAAACCTCAAAGTATTTTTATTGCTATTGTTATGTTAGGTATCACATATTACGCAGGAAGTGTGATTGTTTATTTTTTAAATGGTTATGATTTTTTATATATTTATAAGCATTATCAATCTGATTTATTGTGGCAATTGATTAGCGAAAGCCGAATTAAAGCATCTATACGGGTAACGGCTATTCCTGCTTTGCTGATTGGCTTCGTGGCATCTTTTATTTTACCTGTGGCGGTGATTTATTTATTAAATCAAGAAAAAATGTCACTTCACGGAGATGCAAAATTTGCCAGTGATAATGATTTAAAAAAATCAAAACTATTAAAATGGGAAAAGGAAAATTCAAAAGGTATTTTAGTTGGGAAATATAAAGGGAAATACCTTTGGTATACCGCGCCTGATTTTGTGTCATTAGGGGCTGGAACAAGGGCGGGTAAAGGAGCAGCTATTGGCATTCCTAATTTGCTTGTGTGGTTGCATTCGCTGATTATTCTCGATCCTAAACAAGAGTGCTGGAAAATTACCAGTAAAGTCCGTGAAAAACTGTTAGGGCATCGGGTTTATCTGGTTGACCCGTTTAATAGCAAAACACACGGGTTTAATCCCTTTTTCTATATCGAATTAGATAAAGAAAGTGGCGCAAAAGATTTATTAAAGTTAGTGGAAATTTTATTTCCATCCTATGGCTCAACAGGGGCAGAGGCACACTTTAATAACTTGGCAGGACAATATTTTACGGGATTAACAAAGTTATTATATTTCTTTATTCATCATGCCCCTGAATATTTGAAAACGTTTGATGTTAAACCTGTTTTTTCTATTGGCAGTGTCGTGGATTTATACGGGCGTATTGATAGGGAATTAGTCCTTAACAACAGGCAAGAAATTGAAGCCAAAGCCCGTGATGAAAATACACTTTATCATTTACAAGATGGGCTAACAAAACTACAGGAATACCATTTAACCGAAGATGAACAGCGTTCGAGTGTCGATGGTTCATTTCGAAAAAAAATGAGTCTGTTTTATTTACCCACAGTACGTAAATGTACAGATAATAACGATTTTGATTTACGTCAGTTACGACGCGAAAAAATCACGATTTATGTTGGGATTAATGCGGAGGATTTAGGTATTGCCTATGATTTTTTAAATCTCTTTTTTAATTTTGTGGTTGAAGTGACATTACGTGAAAACCCTGATTTTGACCCATCATTAAAACATTCATGCTTGTTGATGTTAGATGAATTTCCGTCAATCGGTTATATGCCGATCATTAAAAAGGGTTCTGGCTATATCGCAGGATTTAACTTGAAATTGTTAACCATTTATCAAAATGTTAGCCAGTTAAATGAGATTTACGGCATCGAGGGAGCGAAAACATTGTTAAGCGCCCATCCTTGTAGGGTTATTTATGCTGTCAGTGAACAAGATGATGCTGAACAAATCTCGGCAAAACTTGGTTATATCACGACAAAATCAAAAGGAGAAAGCAAAAGTCAAGGTCGTGGTTCATCTAAAAGTAAATCGGAAAGCGAAGCACGTCGTGCTTTAGTTTTACCGCAGGAATTAGGTACGCTCGATTTTAAAGAAGAGTTTATTTTATTAAAAGGCGAAAACCCTGTTAAAGCAGAAAAAGCGCTTTATTTTTCTGATAATTATTTTATGGACAGATTGTTAAAGGTCAGTCCGAAACTTGAAGATGAAGTAAAAAAAATTAATAAAAAATCAACGGTTATTGGGGTGAAAGGATTACGTTATCCCGATAAAGAAAAAATGCTGTCATTAGGTGAATTAGAATCTGAGGTGTTTTTATGAAAAAAGGATTATGGCTTAGTGTTGTTTTATTAACGGCATGTTCATCTCCGCCAGAAGCCCCGAAAGTGGATTGGGGAAAAAAAGAGGTTGCGGTAAATGCTAAAATAATGACATGGACACCAATTCATACCGTGGTGAGTAGTGACGTCGTTAATGATGAATGGCAAAAACGAATTAATAATTTTATTCCTGAAAATCGTCTTTATGATGATGCGGTTTATTTTGCCATTGCACATTCGAATAAAATTATTGTTGAAGCAAATAATGGCACTGAATTTTTGAAAACAAAAGAATGGTTACAGGCTCACGGTGCAAATGGGGTAATACAATATCAAAAAAAATCAAACTGGTTAAATAATCCAATAACAGTTTATCTTATTAAGGAAAATCAAAATGAAAAGTAAAATCGTTGCGATAAGTTTATTTTTCTTACCCGTATTATCACAAGCAGATGTCCCCGTATTCACAGGGGATGTCAAGTTAGCTTGTGAAGCGGTCTTGTGTCTTTCATCAGGTACGCGCCCAAGTGAGTGCGCTCCTGCATTATCACGTTACTTTGGTATTAATAAAAAGTTTTGGTCTGATACTGTTAATGCAAGAAAAAATTTCTTACAGCTTTGCCCTGCATCAAGTGATGCAGGAATGCCTGAGTTAGTTAATGCCATTGCTAATGGCGCAGGGCGTTGTGATGCTACTTATCTTAATAAATTTCTGTATGAAGAAAAGAGAGAGCAAAAGTGCCGCAGTCGGGGAAAGGAAGAAGATTGTTGGTATGAAACGTACTATCGCATAAAAAATGAACTTCCTAACTATTGCCGTGCTTACGTTAATCATGAATGGACTGATTTAGATAGTAGCCTGCATTATCAGGGAAAAATGGAATGGGTTAAGAAAGAATCTGTGGCAGGTTGGAATAATTCAGGTGGTCGATGGGTTGATTAGCCTATATAGGGGTATTGGCATAAAGCTGTACCCCATTAAAAAATGGAGGTTGTTATGAATGCGATAAAATCTATTTATGGAAAGATTTTATTTTTACCTTGCATTTTTATTTATTGTTTTTATGTATGTTTTTCTGTGTTGGCGGATGTGACAAAAATAAGTTATCAGTATTTAACAAAAGAAATTAAACGATTTTAATTAAAGGGTGACTTTATGAAGAAACTAAAAAAAATAGGATGGAGTGCTGCTAAGGAAATTTATAGCCTTGCTGTTTTTGTTATTAAGCTATTACTCATTTTAGCAATTACTATTCCGATTATTATTATATGGCTGTATATCATTCTAACTTTTGATGGTTCTCAGATTGATGAAATTTCATTCAGCCAATTTGTTGCGAGTGGCAACGTACAATATTTTTCATTTATTATTTCTGTTTGTGTGTATGCGATTTATCGTTTTTTGGATTTTAATAATAGAAAAATCAAAAAGGAAAATAGAGTTTATTTCAACTATACCGATGATGACGCTGAAAAAATACTGAAAAGTAAAAATGCCTTTTATCCTGATGATGAATTGTTTTCATGGATTGATGAAGGTGAACTCGTCGTTGAACAATATATGTCAAAAGACCAAGTTGGACGGTTAGTGAAACAGTACATGATAGAAACCAACGGAATGCCACTGAAAATTGTTTTTCCTGAATATGACAAAGGAAGCGACCAATGAAATATTTAGATCTTGATCCTTTCGCCTATGGTGATAACCCCGAAGAAGCAAACAAATTAATGGAGTTGGAATTTCGGGAGTTGTTTGATTTTATATCGAAACAACTAAAAGAAGAATGACTAATTCATATTTTACAAGAAAATATAGGTATGAATGAACAATTGTCTATTCATACCTATTGCAAAAAAAGACAAAATCATTATTTGCCTGATGATATTGATTTACATTACCTCGTTAATGGAAATGTACTTTCCAAAGAAGATGAAGATAAGATTATTGAAAAAGTATTTAAGTATCGAGGTGGGGTTTATGTTTGGAAAAGCAATGCAAAAATAAATAAATAAAATGGGAGTGGATAATGATTAAACAAAATAAAATATTAACACTTCATGAGTTATTTAAATTTTGTGAAGCGAACGGTGTTTTTCGATTAGTCAAAGTCGAAGAAAACGACTCATTTGTTAAAATTATTATCTGTGGCGTTTATCAAATTAGGCTTAATAAAAAAACACAAAAAGTCACATTGCATACGTGGTTTTTTACAAACTTAGAGTCAGGCGAGTGGCGAGTTAGAAAATCATTACCTAACCGAATCCCTTGTTTTTGGAAAAATGAAAATATATATAATATACAATATTGGTTACAAAGTGCAGTAACCCATGTTATTGACTCAATAGTGAAATCAAATTACTCGATCAGTGGTATATGTTATATGTATAAATCATTTTATGGAGGGATTGAAACGAAAATACTTCTTGAAGATATACAACCAGATTTTGATACGACTAGTGAAATGTTTGAGGAAAAAACCTTTTTTTATCCTCATTATTTAGCGGGTATGAGTATGAGTAAAATGCGTCATGATATTTGCATAAAAATTATGACTAGAATAAATGCATTTATTAATAATGAAACCCAAAAATATGCAAGCATGAGTTTATCCAAAAATATATGGAAAGTTATTGATAAGGGGGTATTTTCTTTATACGGAAAAGCACATTTTAATTCCTTCGTACGTAATTCAATATTAGATGCTAATTTTTTGGATTATTATAAATTCTCAAAACAGATACGCATCAATGATAATGTCGATTATAAAGGACTTTGGTTGATGATAGGTTTTTTACGGAAGCAAAAAAAATCTAATTATCACTATACTTTAACAGGTAAAATAAAAGACCTGTATAAAGAGCTACAACTACCTGAATCAATTTCTTACGGGGATTTTAAATATATGTATACATTAAAGCCCTCATTAATCGCACAGTTAATTGAATTTATAAGTCTACGTGACAGATATCGGTTTGGTATAAATGATAAAATTAAAATAATCATGAAATTACTCAGGCAGCCTGAAATTAAAAAATACCCTACTAAGGCTATTTTTGATTTTTTAGAGACCGTATGGAATGGTTTACGCGTTGAACATGGTTATACTTCGGTTTACCGCATTGCATTAAAATGGCTCGATTATCATCAAGACCTTTATAAAAATATTGGTTATAAATCGGTAACAAGACGCTGGAACACGGAACTAAATCGCTTTGCACATGCTATAGAATGGGTGTTTAACACCGATTTTTACATCCAAAAAAATCAGTCTTTAGCTTCTATCTATCGATTATCAGAAGAATGGGTTGAAGAACTCAATCATGACGATTATGACTATGCAGAAATTTCCCCTCAATGGAATGGTATTGATATTGATTGGCAATCGTGCATTTCTGAAATGACGGTAAGTGAAATTACGACACTAGAACAACTAAAAAAAGAAGGTCAAGAAATGCATCATTGCGTTTATTCCTACGCTCATGATTGCGCCAATGAAACATATCGAGTTTTCACTATCATAAATAATGATGAAAGAGCCACTTTAGGGATTTCACAAGTCGAAAACCATAAAATATTCAAATTTGACCAAGTAATGGGAGTATCAAACTCTGCGGTTTCAAGTGAAATAATAAAAATGAGTAAAAAAGTATTAAATCAAGTCAACAGCAAAATAAATAAAGTTAATTTAATTAATTTAGGAGAGTAAATTATGAGAGTCTTTATTGCGGAAAAACCATCATTAGCAAAAGCCATTTTTGAGGGATTAGGTGGTAATCCAAACACGGAAAAGAAAAAAGGGTATTTTCAACACGGTGACGATGTTGTGACGTGGTGTGTTGGTCACATGCTCGAGTTGAGCGACCCCCAAGATTATGATGAGAAATATGCAAGCTGGCGTTTTGGTGACTTACCGATTAAAACGGTTTTCCCACCAACCTATAAAATAAAAAAAGAAACGGCAGCACAAACAAAAATCATTTTGTCATTAATTGACCAAGCAAAAACCATTGTTAATGCTGGCGACCCAGACGAGGAAGGCTGTCTTCTGGTCAATGAAATTTTAGATTACGCAAAAAATAAAAAGCCCGTAGAGCGTATTTTAGTATCGGATTTAAACTTAGCACCTGTTAAAAAAGCCTTAGCCGATTTACAACCGAATGAAAAATTTCGCGGTATGTCAAACAGTGCGTTATCCCGTTCTCTGCTCGATCAGAGTTTTGGCTATAACCTTACTCGTGGCTGTACATTAAAAGGGCGTGAAAAAGGCTATCAAGGTGTTTTAAACGTGGGACGGGTGCAAAGTGCAGTTTTGGGGCTTGTGAATATGCGAACATTGGCGAACCAAAACCACAATGAAAGTTTCTATTATGATATTTATGCTTTAATTGAGATGAACGGACATCAAGTTAAGGCGAAATATCAAACAACCGATAACGATCAGATTGATGATAAGCGTCGCTTAATCTCAGAAGCCCAAGCCAAACACATTACTGAAATCGTTTCAGGGCAAGCGGTAAAAGTGACCATTGCAGCAACGAAAGCGGAAAACACAAAACCACCTTTACCGTTAAATTTATCTACACTACAGCAAATTTGCGCTAAACGATTTGGCTATGCCCCACAAGAAACGCTGGATATTATGCAAAGCCTGTATGAAACGCATAAATTATTGACCTATCCAAGAACAGACAATCGTTATTTGTCTGACGAGCACTATTACCAAGCGAATGATATCGCTCAAGCAGTTATCGGTACATTGCCAGAATTGGCAAGCACGGTTGAGCACATGGATAAAGTTCAAAAACACAAAGCCTTTAACGCCAGCAAAATTGAAGCGCATCATGCTATTGTGCCAACAACGAAAGACGGCTCTAATATTCAATTGAATGAGAAAGAGAAAAATGTGTATCGATTAGTTTCACTTTACTTTATTGGCTTATTTTATCCCGATAGCATTCGAGATAAAACAAAAGTGCATTTTGATATCAAAGGCAACACCTTTACCGCCACACAAAGCGTATTAGTCCAGTCAGGATGGGAATCATTAGGTAAAGACAGCGACGAAGAAGAAACAGAAGAGCCAGAAAAACTCGACTTTGATTTATCAACGTTAAAATTTAATGATAATGGGGTGTGTGAAACAGCTAACGTGGATAAAAAGCCCACTCTTCCACCTAAATATTTTACTGCTTCAACACTCCTTGCCGCTATGACACGTGCGGCAAAATTTATTGATGATCCTGAACTTCGAAAAATACTTGAAGCTAAAGACGAGGGGAGCACTGATCAAGGCAGTATTGGCACAGAAGCGACTCGCGCAGGGATATTAAAAAAACTCTCCGAAAATACGGGATTAATTTCGATTGAAAAAGAAAAAGGCTATTCAGAGCTTGTTTGGAAAACAACAAAGCAAGGGCAAGAGTTTTGCGCTGCTCTGCCTGATGAAATTACCAAGCCCGATATTTCGGCTCGATGGGCTGAAAAACAAGCCTTAATTAAAAAAGGGGAACTGACCGTTGCTGACTTTATTAAAGAAACAGACAGCTATATTAAGGAGTTGATTGCCGAACTCGACGCTAACGGAATAAATATCACAGCTAACGGTACACCTTGCCCTGTTTGTCAAAAGGGGTTTTTAATCAAACGTAAGGGGCAAAATGGTTTCTTTTGGGGTTGTTCATGCTATCCTGAATGTAAGACGGCATTTCCCGATAAAAATGGGCAACCAGTTACAGAAAAACAACCTAATGAGGGCGCAGTAGCACGTTTAAATGTCATGTGTCCGTCATGCAGTAACGAAATAATTATTCGACCAAAAGGATACTTCTGTACAGGATGTGAATTTAAAATATGGGCTGAATTTTGCAGTAAAAAACTCACACAGAATCAAGTGGAAAAACTCATTAAAGATGGAAAAACTGCCGTTATTAAAGGGTTTAAAACCAAAGCAGGGAAAACATTTGATACTGAACTTGTTTTAGATGATAAGAAAACAGGGAAGATAGGTTTCCCTGAAAAGAAAAAGTAACTATTATTTTTTAACAGAAAACCATTTTTATATTGAGGTAAAACATGAGCGAATTAACTAGAGAAGAAAAATACAAAATTACGTCTGAATCACTGACGGGATTAACAGAGCTAAGAAAGTTTGCAAAAACGAAAAATTTTGAATGGTTAGAAAATCTTGCCAATCAACTCAATGGTATTGTAGAAGAACAGCGTGAAGAATTCGAGTTACGCAAACTTGAACTTGCTGAACTGGAAGAAAAACGCCTAAAAGCGATTAAATACTTAGAAGAGTTGGGGTTAGATCCAGAAACAATCCACATTTCCGTTTTTGAAACAACCGATAAAAAAGGAAAGAAAAGAAAGTCTAAAAATACGCCTGCGAAATATCGCTTTACGCATCCCGAAACAGGTAAAACAGACACATGGACGGGAATTGGTCGTATGAAGAAAGGATTGCAACTATTAATTGATGCAGGTCATTCTCTCGATGAATTTTTGATTGATAAAGCCAGCGATGCTAAAGATGACATTAAAGAAGCGGAAAAACTCTTTGAAAATCACCCTTCTTCGTTGGGTTAATCTCCCTCTCCTGCTGTCTCTTACATTGCCTGTTATCGGGCAATGTAAGCCCCTTTTTATTGGTGATTCACTGACTTATGAACTCGCCATGAGTTACAAAAAAATTGCCCCTGTTGATGCTAAATTCCTTGAAAGCACAGGGTTGCAATCAAAACAGATTTTAAGTTGGCAAGATTACACACAGAATATCGATTTTTCGCTTTATGACACGGTGTATATTGTTTTAGGTACAAACGATCTCATTTCTAAGGCAGATATCCCCGAATACCAACAAAAGGCTAGTGTCTTTATCCAAACCATAAAAAAGCAAAATAGGCAGATTGTTTGGTTACTCCCCCCTACCCTAAAAAATAAAGAAAAAAATAATTTATTATCAAATACCCGAATTGCAATCTGTGAAGCAGCAAGAAAAAATAAGATAAAAACGATGGATACTCGAGTATCTTTAGGGTATCAATACTCAGAGTTTATTAATGGTGTTAAAGTAAGAACCAGTGATGGTATTCATATAACAGAAAATGGGGCTGATAATGTAATAAGGAGCTTAATTAATGTTGATAAAGAAAATAACAGATAGCATTATTGCATTTATATATAAGACAACGGATAATTATGTCATTGATCAGTTAAATGATGTTAATTTAGGTAAAGTTGAGCTATATAAACCCACGGCGGATTCAAATACTATTTTGAGATGGGATGAGCTTTTTAAGAATTATATGGTTAGGGGTTTTCCTACAGAAATTAAAGATATAATTACTAATTTGTGCCGTATCGAGAAAACTATAGACTATTTTTTTGATTTTAATAAAATACAATCATTAACAGCATCTAAAAGTTTTGGTGGCATTCCTGATGGCGCTATAAACGGTAGCTGGTTTTATGATTTGTATAGTTGGGGGCGCGCAATGTATCCCGACGAAAGAATGAAAGCGGAAAATGAAGATGATTGGAAACGAAATATTGCGCACATTGAATCTGAGGGGTTCAGAAAGTGCAGACCTATTAATGTCATATATTACGAATGGTTAAATAGGTTTGTTGCCCCTAATACAGGCGGTTCTCATCATGCCGCATTGGTAGTGTATCAATCAATCAGAGATAAAATTAAATACACAAGAGAAACTATTTTAGAAAAGGTTTCTCTTAATAGTTATTATATACGAATGCTGGATAATGAATACTATTCATTCATCATTAATAATGATAGCAATCCCAAATCCCTATCGGAAAGTGATAAATTTATTAATGTAATAACAGAGCTAATCAGTACGCATATTTCAATTCTGAAACCCGTACATTATTATCAGAACTTAATGATTATCTTTATTCCTAAAGAATCATTAAAAATAGATTCAGAATTATTTAATAACTGTATTAATAAAGCACATGACCAGAAAAAAATAATCAATCTGCCGAACTATTTTAGATTACCAAATGAATATCATACAAAACCTTATTTGCATGAACTTCGTTATCTGAAAATGCCAAATCCAAATTCTATTTTTCAATAGAAAGGGTGCTTGAAACCTAAACTAAACACAGAAAAAGAAAATGCGGGGGAATGCTCCCCCGCTAGGCATCACCGTTCTTCGTAAGAAAGTGTTGCCTGAACTACTGTATTCCCACTATTCACACTGATAGAACAGAGTCTATCGCGCATTAACAGAGAGAAACACAGTACCGTTAAACAAACGGCAATCAGCCCTATCAGGGCGTACTTGGTCATTTTCCTTGACTCCTAACTTATTAGGAGGCACAATTTCTAGTGCTAAGTAGAGAATTGCAGCCTCGATTATGGTAATAAATAACCTTATCGGGGCTTTCTTCTATCTGGCTCTCACTAAATGCTTGAACCGGACAGGATCAAGCACCCGCTGAAAGATTACCAAAAGTTGAACAAAACAGCACGCAATTAGCACTATGACGCTCCATAACTGATTAATCTGGTGCATTTACGTGAAATTTGACCACTAATCCCCCTGCCATTACGCTAAAATTCACGTAATACAACGTCTTTTTGTCTCATTCAAAAATACTCACTGATATTTTTTACACTGAAAAAACCTAACTTACTGTAAAACAAAGATTCATAGAATCGCCGGTAATCGCTCAATGGCGATGGCCATCTTCCTGATTGGTTGCGGCCGTTCCAGATTCTTTGAATAAGATTAGGAACCTTTAGTTACAACATTAATGTGTCTTGCATGAAACATGCTTTAGCCACAGCAACTCTACTCAAAAAATTAAGCTAATCAAAAAACGAGGAGCGCGTAAGACACAATATGGTTAAATGCGTGACTTTAGGAGAGCATGAAAGTTGTTACGGTGTTTAATTCCTTCCTACAAAACAAACGTTCCCTAAATTGCTTATGGTAGCAATATCGTTACGTCCCCAATTTTTCAATTATTTTCTAATAGCGCCTTTTAATTTTTTGAAAAATAAGATTTTTTTATATTCAATAATTATTCAGAAAGAAATTGACGTGAGGAGGAATAAGGTTTATATTTATACTGTATGCATATACAGTATCATTGACTGATTTTTAATAAAAAAAGGAAATTTTTATGAGTAAAAATAATCATTCAGCAGAGACCGATCATCTTTCAGTGACTGCCGATAGACCTAGTAAAGGTGATTTAGGTAGTGGCCCAGTAGGAAAAGGCGATGGAGGAGATAGAAATATTATCAGTTTAAGTGATCCAAATGCTTCGTTTTCATATACTACGTCAACAATAGAAGGGCTTGAGGGATTAAACTTTACGGTGACTGTACACGGAGCAAGGATTATTAATCCTCAAAATGGTCATACGACTAATAATATTGAAGTTGATGGAAAAGGTAATAGTGTTGATTATAAAAAAAATAATGTTCAGAATAACCAACTTGAATTACCGATACCTTATAATAATAAGTTGGCTCGTGATCGAGATTTAGGGAGATTAACGTCGAGAATAAGAAAAGATTATTTTGATTTGAAAAATAATAAGGCTAGAGTATCTATTTATAATGGGCATTATATTCATACCGTCACATTTGATGACGCTGGAAACGTGCAAAATATTTCTGAGGAATATATAGAGAAAACCTATAATCGCTATTCTAAGGGGATACCAAATGAGAAAAAAGATAGATTAGAAGAGGTAAAGAGATTTGCAATATTAGGTTATAAAACTGAGCCTAGTAATATTCTTGATTATAATGTAAAAATAAAGGAATATGAATTTATTTTTACATTAAATAAATTAGGTTTTATAGAAAAATTCTCCAAGAAAATTATAAAAGCATCACAATATGAAAGCCGCCAGTTAAATGCATTCTATAAAGATTTAAATATTGAACAAGATGAAAAAAAAGAAAATTTAGCGAAATTAATGGTTGTTAATGCATATCAATCGTACCCACAAAATAAAAAATTTATCCAAGATGCAGAAAAAGAGGCATTGATGGGAGCGGCAGATATTATCACTAATACTGGCGAAAAAATTAGTAAACACTTGGGGGAAAAATACAAAACTATTGCTAATGAGATCGCTAGTGATTTACGTAACTTTCAGGGAAAGAAATTACGTAGCTTGTCTGATGCATTAAAAATGATGGAAAAAATCAACCGTAATCCTAATATTAAGATAAAACAAGCGGATAGAGTGGTACTGGCTAATGCAGTGCGCCATGTGGATACAAAAATCCTGTCTGAAAATTTTCAGCGTTTAGGTAAGTCATTCGGGGTATTGGGTAAAGTCTTGAGTGTTGAAAAGCTTCGCGAAAAAGCAGCTATTGGTTTTGAGACTGGTAACTGGAAACCATTGATGCTGGAAGTGGAAGCTATGATAATCAGTGGATATGCTACGGGGATAGCGATAAGTATAGCAATAAGTTTTATCTCATCAATTGCATCATTTTTAGCTATAGGAGCATTACCTACAACCTTAGCAATTATAGCAACTATAATGTTAATTAGTTATTTAGCATCCTTAATTGATGATAAAGTTGTTGATAAAATTAACAACTTACTTATTCCAGAAGCTCATTAATTACTTTTGGTTATCTTATTTAGTTAAAACTATCTAAGATAACCATTTATTTTTATAAAAATTAAGTAATCACTATTTATCAACGAATTGATTTAAATGGAAGATAAATAAATGAAATAAAAAAAAGAAACAACCAAACATAATATCCCAAAAAAATAGCTATATAGTAACCAAATAATAGGTGTTTATTACTGGATATAGTTTTAAGTATACTCCAACCACTATCTGATATATCAGTATTGTAAAAATATAAAACATATAGAGAAATAATCGTAATCACAAGACATGGAAAAATAACATTTATTATTAATTTATTAATTGGTATAGGTTTTACAAGAGTCAGTTTCTTATAACAAAAAATGAAAAATAACAATACTATTAATGGTGATAATTTGCAGTAAAAAAATGATAACTTGCTAATTATTGGATATGTTGATGAATAAGTTGATGGTATATTGTTTATTTTTTCATACACAGCAAATAATATATCTATATCATTAAAATAAAAAATAATAAATATCGGAATTGCACTAATAAAGATGAATATTGAACCCCACTTAATTAACAAATGATCATTTGGGTGATTTTTATTATCCATAGTAACCTGCCTTTACGTAGTACCTATGATAATTAATATATCATAGTTGTTTGTAAAACACATAAAGAAACATTAAAACGGCTAGGGTTTAATATGAATATAACAATTAATCATTCCTCTATTGATATGACAGGGAAAAATTAATCCCTTTTTATATGAATATATGGATCTTGAGATTGATGTAATACTGCTAATACTTCTATTCCATTCTCAACTTCTCGATAGTAAATAATATGACTTTCTACAGGAAAACTTCTTATTCCTGTAAAAAGGTCATCACTACGATCTATACCAATAGAGGGTTGTTTTTCAATAATATTGATTATTGTGATTCTTAAGCAATTTATGTAAGTTTCAGCTACATTTTTTCCCCAATGGGTCAAAGAATATCGTCTTATGGTGCGAATATGCTCTTTTGCTTTCTTGGTAAATAGAACACTCATTTATAAGATTAACCTTCAATTTCATTGCTAGTTAAAGGTGCAAAAACATCATCAATATGATGTAACTCTCCCCGTTCTGCTTGTTCAATAGATTCGGCCAAAATAGATTTTAAATTTTGTAACTTCAACTGTGTAAATTGGTCATATTCGTCTGGAGAAATGACTACAGCTACACGCTTTCCATGTTTGCTGATCTGGACAGGTTCACGTTGAGCTTTCATTAGTAAATCACCAAATTGATTTTTGGCGAGTTGAGCAGGAATAATTTCCATAAGTAACACTCCGTAAAAAAGTACAAAATGGCTTGAATGTCTATTATAGCTATTTGTTGTGAATTTTACCATTAATTAATACTAATAATAAAAAAACTGGATCACATAAGACCCATTATGTTAAATCGCTGGCTTTAGTGATAAAAATCACTGTTACCCTGTCACTCATACTCTCTACCTGCTAAAACAGGAAGATTTCTGTTATTAAAACCGCCAAAATTCCATTGTTTGTTTTTTGTTAAAATTGAAACAATTAAGAAACATTTTAACAAAACTATTTTTTGCATCGAAATCCCTCTCAAAGCCTTAAAATTACAAGAAATACGTTATTAATACATTGTATGTACATCACCATAACAGTAATGTACATACAAAGTAAATACATAATAAACACAAAAATGTATTTACACAAAAAATACACTGTGATACACATATGAACATACATTGTACATACAAAATAAATACGATTTAGTATTTACATGGTTAGTACACTGTGATACAAACATGAGCATACTCTGTACATACGCAATTAATACTTAGATGTATTTACAATAGAAGTACATAAGAAGTACAGAATGGTATTTACCACAACAATACAAAGAAAATACGAGGTATTTATGATTTTAGTTTTTGCTTCTGATAAAGGCGGAGTAGGTAAAACAACAACCGCGATCAATATGGCTGTTATGCTTAAAAGAAAAAATAAAAGTGTGATTATGCTAAAAGCAGATAGAAACCGAGACTTGTTTGTCTGGTCTGATATTCGCGCACAAGCTGGCTTCTCAGCAATTCCCATTCATGAAGCATTCGGAAATATTAGTGATGAAATAAAACGCCTAGAAAAGCTCTGTGACGTGGTTGTTGTAGACTGTGCAGGACATGATAGCTCAGAATTTCGAAGTGCATTAACGGTGGCTGATGTATTGCTCACATTGGTTAAGCCTTCATCCTCTTTAGAAAAAAACACCTTAACGAATGTGACTAAAACCGTCAGAACCGCGCAAAAGCAGCATGGTAATAGTGACTTAAAAGCTCACGTACTCATGACGAGAATTAAGTCGCATAAACTGCAAGATGCCGTATCGCTTGAGAATGAATTAAAGTCCGATGAAATTTGGCTGCAACCGCTTAAAAATCGAATTTCAGAACTAGATATTTTTGAAAATGCCGTTAACGCTGGCGTGGGTGTTCATGAAGTAGAAAAAGCAAGTAGTTTAGGTGTGGCAAAAGCGCAAATTGAATTAATCGCAAAAGAAATAGGGCTGATTTAATTCAAGGGATATACCAAATGCCAGAGAATAAATATCTATATATCTTAATCCTATTTATTGCTGTGGGGATTATGCTTTTTGCAGACAAATTATTTTTCTAACCCGCTAAAGTATTCATACCAAGTTCGTATGAATACTTTAATTCACAGACTTTATACATTGATTATAAAAGAATTAATACGCTGTACATACAGCTAGACATATATTACACTATCATTACAGCGTACAAACAAGGTAAATACAATGAAACTTCAAAAACCCGATTTAGACTTAACCGACTCCAGCACTAAAACTAAGAACTCGACAACCCAATTCATCAAGGCGGGAGACAAACGGCCAACAACGTCAAACAAACTTATCCCATCCACTTTTCGCTTGCCAGAATCCGCAATTAGCATTCTCGACACCGAAGCAGAAAGGGCAGGGCAAAACAAAACCGCCATTTTAAAAGCCGCTATATTGGCTTACAGCAACCTTGATGAAAACAGCAAAAACTTAGCATTACTTGAGTCTTTTAAACTTTAAATACTTTTTTTAATATCAACACAAAGATAATTATTATGTATTTGATTTTTTCAATATTGCTAATGCTTGGTGCGATATGTGCATTATATAATACAATTCGATTATTATATTTAAATGGTGTTAGTGGAGGATTAGAGGATAATATCCAATTAATAATAAGTGTAATCGGTATTATTGTCATGCCTGTTTTTTCATATGGTTCTTATAAGGCATGGAGTGAACACCTGACAATATTACAAGTATTCGGCTCATAATTAAATTAATCATATGTTACTTTAATTTAGTCAAAATACATTAATGAATAAAAATGCAACTGGACTTGATTTTTGATTATTTAGTTCTGTAACAAAAGAAATAATAATGAAACAATTAACTGAGTTTGAGTTAGAAATTATTCATGCTGTTGTCGTTTTGCAAGAATTGCATGATAAGCCAGAACTTTCCGCTAGTGTATTAAAAGAATGTAACCTATCGGAAATTGATTGTAACGAATTAGATGATTATGAAAAAGATAACTTAAGAATAATTAATAAAGAATATTTGGTTAATCTAAAAGGATTATAACAAGTTACTAATTAATAACTAGCAAAATTAAGGGTGACATATTCACCCAATTTTTTACATATAAAATATTATAGTTATTAAAACTCAAACACTATCAGAATAAAACATTGATAGCTCACCATTAGTTAATGTATCTTTTAACATCGTTAAATGAATAACCTTTATATCTTGATTTTCTAATAAATTCGATTTTTCGATAGGATTAATGTAACTAATAGCAGCGACTAATTGATTCTCTAATGTGTCATAAATTGCAAAAGGTAAATTAATACTATTAATAATCTCAAATTCATTAAAAAATTCAGATGTTCCCATTTTTTGAGAAGAATATAAAAACTCACTCAATCTCACTTTACAAAAAACATGATAGTTTTCTTTTACATTTTCTTGTAAAATAACTAATAATTTACTTTCTTCTTCTGTCAAAAATTGCTGTCTAAGATAACTCATCTGCCCTCCCAAGAACCGACTGTAGGTCAACCGCCTAACAAAAGTAAAATGCTAGCATTTTTACGGTTGT
>NZ_CAWQOK010000040.1:0-62500 GCF_963896075.1 Proteus sp. G4415 | reverse complement strand
ATTCCCCACTGCTGCCTCCCGTAGGAGTCTGGGCCGTGTCTCAGTCCCAGTGTGGCTGATCATCCTCTCAGACCAGCTAGAGATCGTCGCCTAGGTGAGCCTTTACCCCACCTACTAGCTAATCCCATATGGGTTCATCCGATAGTGCAAGGTCCGAAGAGCCCCTGCTTTGGTCCGTAGACATTATGCGGTATTAGCCACCGTTTCCAGTAGTTATCCCCCTCTATCGGGCAGATCCCCATACATTACTCACCCGTCCGCCGCTCGTCAGCAAGAAAGCAAGCTTTCTCCTGTTACCGCTCGACTTGCATGTGTTAGGCCTGCCGCCAGCGTTCAATCTGAGCCATGATCAAACTCTTCAATTAAAAGTGTTTGATGCTCAAAGAAATCGAAAACTTAGCTTATTCATTATATGAATTAACTTGTTAGTCACTCTTCAAGACTTGATACATCTAATTTTTTAGAAGATATCGTCTCTGCGAGTGCCCACACAGATTGTCTGATAATTTGTTAAAGAGCAGTGCAACTATCGCTGCCGTTTCCGGTCTTCTGCGTTGTTGCGAGGAGGTGCATTCTACATCTTCCTCATTCAGTGTCAAGCGCTAATTTATCAGGCTTTTCACTTTTTATTTTGTTCTCTCAGCCGGTTCGCTTAGCGCCCTGTGCCGTGACAACGAGGGCGCATTATAGGGAGTTTTGTGAAGCTGGCAACACTTTTTTTTGATTTTTTTACCGACCGTTTAATTTTCCAACAAATTTAACTTAAAGCGCCAATTTTCTGAGCGTTTTAAAGCCAAAATCGGCTAAAACCGGTTTTAATAATTCACTATACTCATCTTCTTTAAGACAGTAAGCAAAACTAATTTCTTTTGAACCTCTGATTTTATCTTGATTTACAACTAACCACGCAGTTCTTCTTGCAATTGCACCACCAGAATCAATAATTCGAGTACCATCAGGCAAAACAGAAAGTAACTCTTCTTCTAATAGAGGAAAATGGGTACACCCTAATACTACCGTATCTGGTGGCTCTTTCATTTTAAGCCAAGGGGCTAAAATTCTACGTAGCTCATCGCATGACACCTTTTCGCCATGCAGTTTTTTTTCAGCCAACTCCACCAGCTCTGCTGAACCTAATAGATGCACTTTACACTCTGTCGCAAAGCGTTCGATAAGTTCATGAGTATAAGGTCGCTTAACCGTTGCTCTTGTGGCTAATAGACCGACCACACCATTACAGGTAAGTTTTGCTGCAGGTTTAATCGCAGGAACAACACCAACAATGGGGATATCAGTAAATTTAGCACGTAAAGCAGGCAGACTTACTGTACTTGCGGTATTACAAGCGATCACAATCGCTGCTAACTCATGCTGTTGCGCGACAGCACTGACGATACGAACGACACGCTCAATAATAAACTCTTGAGGTTTCTCACCATAAGGAAATGCTTCATTATCGAAAACATAGATATAGTGAGCATCCGGCAGTTTTTCACGGATCTCTCGATAAATAGATAAACCGCCAACCCCTGAGTCAAAAACTAAGACAGTGGGATTAGCGGTAGATTGTGCATCAGAAGTTGTAGCTTCCGGTGAGGAAATATTCACGTCCTGGCGTGCGATAGCCATAAGCTGTCTCATAATCTTTATCAAACAGGTTGGCTATTCTACCACGAATTGAGAGATGAGATGTAATAGGATATGACGCAGTTAAATCCCAAAGACTTACCCCACCTAAAAAAACATTCTTATTTGTGCCATAATCTTTATCTGTACGCTGACCAATATATTGGTAAGTAACTCCTATATCGAGTTTCTCAACTTGCCAATCAAGTTGATATTTCAACTGTTGACGAGCCCGACGATCAAGACGTTGGTGTGTTCCTTTATTTCTAGTATCTATATATTGTAAATTAAAGGTATGATGGAAAATCCAAGTATCCATTTCTCCAGTAAATTCAACACCTTTAATTAACGCTTTGCCAATATTATAATTTTTCCATCCTTGCTTATCATCGGCTTCAATCAAATTAGTAATATTATTTCTATATGCAGTCAAACGCCACTCTAAAGGCCCTGTTATCCCTTCAAAGCCTCCCTCCCATTGTTTACTTTCTTCTGGCTGTAAATTTGGGTTGCTTCCCCATGTACTATAGAGTTGCATCAGTGTTGGTGCCTTATACGCAGTACCATAACCACCAATCACGCGATAACCTGCCACAAATTCCCATGCTAAATTCGATTGCCAAGTCGTATGCCAACCATATTCAGAATGCTTATCCGAGCGTACTGATGCTTCAGCAATAACATCGCCTAACTTTTGCTGCCCTGTTAGATATAAACCCGTATTATCGAAATGTTCTTTATTAGGGAATCCATTAGAGCCCGCTTTAATTGATTGACGCTGCCAATCAATACCCCCCCCAATACTGCCATTTCCTAATAAAAGGTGATTACCCCACTGAACATTATATTGTTCGGAGTTGGTAAACCGGCTACCTTTACCATAACGACCTTGATGTGGATCGTAATCATAATCTTTGGTGTAGTTATAACTGGTATTCAAATAAGAAGAGTAGTTATCACGATGAAACTTCACACCACCATCATAAGTGCGGCTAAATAGTGCACGAGTATCAGTAATAATGGTATTATCGTTATAATCTGGCTCAGCATCATAAGCCATACGATTATCAAAACCATAAGCCCGTGCATATACAGAAACGTTATCATTTATATCGTGATTAACGCCTAACCATAGTGACTTATTCATAAAACCATCACGATCAGGTTGAGGATGCCCTCCTGTATTACCTCTCGCTTCTACATCATAGCCTTTGGTATAGAGATAACTACCTGCCACCGTTAGTGTTGTTTTATCACCGATTTTTTGTTTTACAGAGCCATCATATTCTTGATAACCATGAGAACCCATTGTGGCATTGAGAGTGCCACCTTCGTTTTCTCTTTCAGTTAGAATATTAATTACCCCACCAATTGCATCAGATCCATAAACCGAAGAGCGAGGCCCTCTTATATATTCAATCCGCTGAACAAGAGAAAGGGGAATTTGGCTAATATCAGAACTTCCTGAAACATTCGCCTGATTTAAACGTACACCGTCTACTAAAATAAGAACATGGTTTGAATTTGTACCTCTCACAAATATTGAGCTTTGTTGCCCTATACCACCACTTTGTGCTACATCAATCCCTGGCATTCTACGCAATACATCAAGCACACTATTGCTCTGCCAGCGATCGATCTGTTCACGATCAACAATAGTCACTGGCGCTAAAATAGAGGAGGTAGGTTGTTGAAAACGATTAGCAGTCACACTCAATGTATTATCAGCCTGTGCAAATAGGTTGAAACTGCTCGTCATAACACTTAAAGCAACACTTGAAAGAAAAAATACTTTTTTATTATTCATGAAATCTGCATCCAACAGAAATAAGTAGCAGGATGCCGCCAAAATTAAATAAAACGCGTACTTAATTTTACATGCGACAAATGTTCGGCAGGTCTTCGGACTCTAGGTTAAATACTCTGAGCATTTAAGATAATGACTTCCCACAGCACTGATTTTGGTGCATTGCAGTGTCTTTTATTATCCTTGATCCTATTACCGCTGCGCGTCAGTTCTGGCTTTGCACCAGATTCCCTTTTCACTCCATATCGGAGACCGAATCGCTATGCTACGATGCCAACTTCACTGAGTCCAGAAATTGAACATGAAGAATACTGGACATCTTCATGAGGATCTCTACAATTTCGCTCGCTTAACTTTATTACTGCCAAAAACAAGGCGAGATACCATGCAAAATTCATTACCAACGCAAACATACCAGTCTCAACTGAATGAAAAGACCGAACGCCTACAAAAGATGATGGCTCCTTTTAATGCGCCTAATGTGGAAGTTTTTTCATCACCAGAACAACATTATCGTATGCGTGCAGAATTTCGCATCTGGCATGAGCAGGACGCTCTGTATCATATTATGTTTGATCAAGAGACTAAGCAGCGTATCCGCGTTGACCAATTTCCAGTGGCGAGTCAACTGATTAATCAGATGATGGTAGCTTTATTGGCAGAAATAAAAGATAAACCAACACTGCGCCATAAATTATTTCAAATTGATTATCTTTCAACCTTAAGCAATAAAATCATTGTATCGTTGTTATATCACAAAAAAATTGATGAGACTTGGCAACAAGAAGCGACAGCATTACGCCAAACATTAATTGCTCAGGGGTTTGATGTGCAATTAATTGGCCGTGCATATAAAACTAAAATTATGCTCGATAATGATTTTGTCGATGAAGTATTACCTGTTGCTGGTCAACAGATGATCTATCGTCAAGTAGAAAATAGCTTTACCCAACCTAATGCACAGGTCAATATTAAGATGTTGGAATGGGCACTATCAGTCACTGAAAACTCAACCGGTGATCTGTTAGAGCTTTATTGTGGTAACGGCAATTTCTCTCTCGCCCTTGCACGTAATTTTAAGCGAGTGCTGGCCACTGAGATAGCGAAGCCTTCAGTGCATGCAGCGCAATATAATATCGCGATGAACCATATTGATAATGTTAAAATTATTCGTATGTCAGCGGAAGATTTTACTCAAGCAATGAATGGCGTAAGGGAATTTAAACGCTTAGAAGGGATTAATCTACAAGATTACCAATGTGAAACTATTTTTGTTGACCCACCACGCAGTGGTTTGGATGAGAAAACTGTTGAGTTGGTTAAGAATTACTCGCGCATTTTATATATCTCTTGTAATCCGCAGACTCTGTGCCAGAATTTAGAAACGCTGATCAAAACTCACAAAATCAGCAAGTTAGCACTTTTTGACCAATTCCCTTACACCCATCATATGGAATGTGGTGTGTTATTGGAGAAAAGATAACTTTTAGTTTTAGAAGTTATAGCAGAAATTACCACCAAAACCCCAATAAAAACAAAACACCAGTAAGTGCACTTACTGGTGTCAAAATCTCGCTGTGTTTACAACCAAAAGCTGATAACAATTAATATTGCTCTGCTTGCGATGCTTTCTCAGCGTCTTCTTCCTGTTCACGTAGACGTTTACGCTGTTTAATTTGACGATAAATCCATAGAGCAATAATCACAATACATACAGAAGAGAAGAAGTTAGAGCCCATTTCAGGGTTAGAGGTTTTTAAATAAGCATTGTAACCAAATAGCCCTAATAAAAAGAATGAGAAAATTAACTTAGGCATACCATCAGTCATTGGTTGATTTAAATAACGTTGGTATAAGCAGTAAACAGCTAGAACTAAACTAATCAGTGGAAAAATAGACCAAGGTCCAGTAAGTGGGTTAAATAAAGTTGAGTAACTACCATGTAAAGCAACACCGATAACTACGGAAAGTAATAGTGTGCTTTTTTCACAGCGATTTTGTTCCATCATTTATCTCCTTTCTGATGCATTTTTTTCTTTATTTCGGGGTTATTTTGTAGAGGTGTTTCTAAATCACGTCGATACCAATAGTAAGCGCCTTTGGCAATCATCCGTAGTTGTATTACTAATCTTTCTTCTAATTGTTGGCGTTTTTCAATATCAATATCTAATGCTTCTGCCCCTGCACTAAATACGATAGTCACCATCGCTTCAGCCTGCATTTCAGTAAAATAACGTGGCATATTACTTTCTTGCTCAAGATAGTCTGCCAGTTCTGCAATAAAATGTTGGATCTCTCGTGCGACAGCGGCACGAAATTCAGCAGATGTGCCAGAGCGTTCACGTAACAATAATCGAAAAGCATTCGGATTATTACCAATAAATTCCATAAAGGTAGAAACCGATGTACGGATCACACTTCCACCTTTAGCGATACGCTGTCGTGCTTGTCGCATCAATTGACGTAGCATCAGTCCACTTTCATCGACCATAGTTAACCCCAACTCATCAACATCTTTAAAATGACGATAAAATGAGGTAGGTGCAATACCCGCTTCTCGCGCCACTTCTCGTAAGCTTAGGCTAGTAAAACTACGTTCTGCACTGAGTTGGCTAAAAGCTGCTTCAATCAAAGAACGGCGGGTTTTTTCTTTTTGTTTCGCTCTGATGCCAATATTATTACTCACAGCAATCCTGATAATCCAAATGTGGTTTATAACCAATATATCAAATTTTTACAGAAAATAAGTACGTACCGTTATCCATAACGACACATTCAGATAAAAAACTAAATAAAGTGTGACTAATGCCCCTAATGTCAATTGGGCTATTATTCATTCTAATGTTAATATGTCGTTGTCGTTTTGTATAAAACAGGTCTCTTCCTATGCAACATTCTCATTTCGATGCAATTGTAATCGGTTCAGGTCCTGGTGGTGAAGGCGCGGCCATGGGGCTGGTTAAACAAGGAAAACGCGTCGCCGTCATTGAACGTTATGATCAAGTCGGTGGTGGTTGTACTCACTGGGGAACTATCCCTTCAAAAGCTCTACGCCACGCGGTCAGTCGTATTATCGAGTTTAATCAAAACCCGCTCTATAGCGACCAATCTCGCCTGATCAACTCCTCTTTTTCTCAAATACTACGCCAAGCCAGCACGGTAATCAGTCAACAGACTAAAATGCGTCAAGGCTTCTACGAGCGTAATCATTGTACGATGTATTCAGGCGAAGCTGCTTTTATTGATGATCATAGAATTAGCGTACGTTATCCTGATGGTACTTGTGATATTCTCAGTGCAGATAATTTTATTATTGCCACAGGCTCTCGCCCTTATTGCCCACCGGATGTTGATTTCTCACACTCTCGTATTTATAACAGCGATACCATACTCGACCTTGAGCATGAACCTCGCCATGTCATTATTTATGGTGCTGGGGTCATTGGTTGTGAATACGCTTCTATTTTCAGAGGTCTAAGAGTAAAAGTTGATTTAATTAATACTCGTGATCATCTACTGTCATTCCTTGATCAAGAAATGTCAGATGCACTCTCTTACCATTTTTGGAATAACGGTATTGTTATTCGACACAATGAAGAGTACGACACCATCGAAGGCGTTGATGATGGCGTTATTGTTCATCTAAAATCCGGTAAGAAAGTCAAAGCCGATTGTCTGCTTTATGCTAATGGTAGAACGGGTAATACCGATACGCTTGGTTTAGAAAATGTTGGGATCAAAACCGATAGCCGTGGACAAGTGGCAGTTAATGCGCATTATCAAACCAGTTGTGAACATATCTATGCAGTGGGTGATGTGATTGGCTATCCAAGCTTAGCCTCTGCGGCTTATGATCAAGGGCGCATTGCGGCACTTGCGCTTACCACAGGCACCTCGGAAACGCATTTAATTGAAGATATTCCAACGGGTATCTATACCATTCCAGAAATCAGCTCTGTGGGTAAAACGGAACAGCAACTCACCGCAATGAAGATCCCCTATGAGGTCGGTCGTTCACAATTTAAGCATCTTGCTAGGGCCCAAATTGCAGGTATGAATGTCGGTAGCTTAAAAATTCTTTTTCACCGTGAAACCAAGCAAATTTTAGGTATTCACTGCTTTGGCGAGCGCGCTGCTGAAATAATTCATATCGGCCAAGCAATTATGGAGCAAAAAGGAGAAGGCAATACTATCGAATACTTCGTTAATACCACCTTCAACTACCCAACCATGGCGGAAGCCTATCGCGTTGCTGCTTTAAATGGTTTAAATCGCTTATTTTGATGCTGCTTTCTTAGCCTCATAAAATGCGGTCATATGATCACGGATTGTCTCTGCTAATTGTTCATAACGATTACGCAAAGGCGATCCGGGGCGATAAGCCAAAATAATAGAACGTGATGGATTAGGTGAAGTACAATCTAAATAGCAAACACCATCGCGTTTTTGTGCTTGAGGTACCGCTAAATCAGGTAAAAGTGTAATACCACTTCCTGCAGCGACCATATTACGCAATGTTTCTAAACTAGTTGCTCTAAAATGGGTATCTTCTTTAGCCCCTGCTTGGAAACAAAAACCTAAAGCTTGATCACGTAAGCAATGCCCATCTTCTAACATTAATAAACGTTGGCCTGCTAAGTCCCCCATCGGCACTGATTTGCGATCATGCCATGGATGCTCATCATAAATAGCTAATTTCATCGGCTCTTCAAACAAAGGCACTTCTATAAAAGGGGCACTCTCTTTTACCATGGCTAAAATAGCACAGTCGAGTTTACCGCTATCTAACTGAGCTAATAAGCTATTGGTTTGTGCTTCGTGAAGATACATCTCTAACTTAGGGTAGTTTCTATGTAATTCGGGAATAATATGCGGTAATAAATAAGGTCCAACAGTAGGAATAAGCCCAATATGTAACGGCCCTGCCATACTCTCACCTTGTAGTGATGCCATTTCTTGTAGCACTTTCACTTCACGTAATACCGTTTTCGCTTGCTCTACTAGCAATAATCCCTGCTGGGTAAACAGTACTTTGCGACTGGTTCTTTCAAGTAACATAACGCCTAATTCGTCCTCAAGTTTACGAATTTGGCCACTTAATGTTGGCTGGCTCACATGGCAAGAATCTGCCGCACGGCGAAAATGTTTATGCTCAGCTAGAGCCACCAGATATTCCAAATCACGGATATTCATTGCAGATCCCATACTTATTACTGATAGTTAATAGCTATAGATAATATAACAACTGATAAATTTTTCTATCAATCGTGCGTTATTGTAACGTGATTTTTTCATCTTTTATCAATAAATGGTGATATATCAATTGATTAAACTATTATTATCGGTAAGCGTCCATAAAAAAGCAGGGCATGAACCACCCCGCTTTTTTTGAATAATCTGTCAGTTATACAATGGGATCAAACTACTCATCCATATTAAGCTGTTTTTTGGCCTCAGTAATGGCATAAGAAACCTGCTGTTGAGATACTCCACCTTTTGCTAATCGTTTATCTAAACAAGATTGCAATGAAAGGATCTCGTAAACTTCAACGGTAATTTTGCTACTAAACTTCTGTAATTCAGATAGCGCCAACTCTTCAAGCGCTTTACCTTGCTCAATTGCACTAACAACAACTTCACCGACAATATGGTGAGCTTGGCGAAATGGCACCCCTTTTGCGACTAAATAATCAGCAAGCTCTGTCGCATTGGCATAACCTTGTTTTGCGGCCTCTTCACAACGAGGACGGCGAACCTGCAACCCATCAAGCACTAATGTTGCCATATGCAAACAATCAGACCAAGTATCAACGGCATCAAACAGCCCTTCTTTGTCTTCTTGCATATCTTTATTATAAGCAAGAGGCAACCCTTTTAGGGTCATCATCATTGCGGTTAATGCCCCTTGTACACGCCCGCACTTACCACGAATAAGTTCTAATGCATCAGGATTTTTCTTCTGTGGCATTAATGAAGAGCCAGAAGTGACTTTATCTGAAAGCTCAATAAAACCTGCTTCCCCACTATTAAAGAAAATCAAATCTTCAGCAAAACGAGAAAGATGCACCATACCAATAGCGGCCGCAGATAATAGCTCTAACACATGATCTCTATCTGATACGCTATCTAAACTATTGTTTGTTGCACTGGCAAAACCCAACCATTGAGCTAATTGTTCACGATCAATATCATAAGCGGTACCCGCCAAAGCGCCACTACCCAGTGGACTTACATCTAAACGCGTTAATGCATCCGCTAAACGGCTCTCATCTCTTGCTAACATCTCTTTATAAGCTAAACACCAATGCGCAAAAGTGACGGGTTGAGCACGTTGTAAATGAGTATAACCGGGCATCACAGCATGTTGATTTTGCTCAGCGGTTACCACTAACGCCTTTTGTAATTCAATAATAGCCTGACGTAAGTGGGCGACTTCTTCTTTACACCACAATTTTAAATCTGTCGCGACCTGATCATTACGGCTACGTCCAGTGTGCAACTTCTTACCTAAATCACCCACTTTGGCAATCAGTTTGCTCTCTACCCAACTATGAATATCTTCCGCATCACTTTGTAAAATAGAATGGGGATTAGCTGTTACTTCCTCAGACAGTTCATAAAGTGCCTGTTCAAGTTGAGCTTGTTCATCCTGCGATAAGACACCTACTGTGACTAACGCTTTAGACCAAGCTACTGAACCAAAGATATCTTGTTGTGCGAGTCGATAGTCAAACCGCAGTGAATCATTGAATTGTTTAAACCGTTGATCAGCTTGCTGACTAAAACGTCCACCCCAAAGTGCCATAATCACATCCTATTTTGTCTTTGTTAAAAGTCATGCTTGATAAAAATGTATAGAGTGATGCCTTTTGTCACATCACTCTTATTGGTCTCACCTTATTTCTTTTTACTTAATGCCCGAATACGTGATGGCAAAGAGTATAGGCGGATAAACCCTTCTGCATGGCTGTGATCATAGACTTCATCTTCACCAAAGGTGGCGAACTCTTCCGAGTAGAGGCTGTTGTCAGATTTTTTCTGAATAGCATTCACATGGCCTTTATAAAGCTCTAACACCACTTCGCCATTTACCTCTGTTGCCAGCGAGTCAGCAGCAGCTTGTAATGAAGCCCGAATTGGCGTAAACCAACGACCGTCATAAACAACATAAGACATCTCTAAACCCAACTGTTGACGCCATTTAAAAGCATCTCTATCCAAAACCAGTTGCTCAACACCACGCAGTGCCGCCATCATAATGGTGCCTCCTGGGGTTTCATAGCAACCGCGAGATTTCATACCGACCAGACGATTTTCCACAATATCAATACGACCAATACCGTGTTTTACACCTAGCGTATTTAATGTAGCTAAACACTCATAAGGGGATTGAGCTTTGCCATTGATAGCAACCACTTCACCTGCTTTTACCGTTACAGAAACCTGTTCAGGTGTATCAGGGGCTTTTTTCGGATCTACCGTCCATGCCCAGCAATCTTCATTAGAGGCATTCCATGGACTTTCTAACACTCCGCCTTCTGTTGAGATATGCCATGCGTTTTCATCACGACTATAAATTTTCTCAAGTGTCGCCGTGGTTGGAATATGACGAACTTTTAGATAATCCAGTAGGGCTTCACGGGAGCGCAAGTCCCACTCTCTCCAAGGTGCAACCACTTTAAGTTGCGGTGCCAGTGCGGTATAAGTACTTTCAAAACGAACTTGGTCATTACCTTTACCTGTTGCGCCATGCGCCAAGGCATCAGCCCCGAGTTTTAATGCCAATTCAACTTGTGCTTTCGCAATCACAGGGCGTGCCATTGAAGTGCCTAACAAATAGCTCCCTTCATATAATGCCCCTGTTTTTAATACTGGATACACATAGTCTTTAATAAACTCTTCTCGTAAATCAACCACATAGCATTCACTGGCCCCTGACGCCAATGCTTTTTGCTCTACACCTTCCAGATCTTCACGACTTTGTCCCACATCAGCAACAAACGCAACCACCTCGCAATTGTCATAATGCTCTTTTAACCAAGGGATGATAGCCGATGTGTCTAGACCACCTGAATATGCCAGTACAATTTTTTTAATACCTTTCGTCATAGTGATAACCTTTATTCTCAATTGTGTTTATTTCGCCAATATACAAAGCGTTATGTGGTTGTGTTTAAGCTAAAATACGTGTCCCGATCGCCATACCATTAAATAAATCAGTCAGTTTTTCCGCGTGACGCCAACTGGCTATTTCAACAGGACGTCTAAGCGTTTTTGCCGCTTCTAACGCAGCATTAACTTTAACAATCATGCCGTCGGTGATAATGCCTTGGTCGATTAATGCTTGCGCTTTTGTGGCAGATATTTCTGTGAGTTTTTGTCCTTTACCATCCAAAATGCCACTTACATCTGAGAGCAACACCAAATCTGCTCCTAAGGTTTCAGCAATCGCTGTTGCCGCTTGGTCAGCATTAACATTCATCAGTTCACCTTGGATACTCACACCTATAGAACTAATAATCGGGAGATACCCTGCATTCAGTAATAGATTTAATAACTCAGGAGAGCCAGGTTCAGCATTTCCTACATGACCTAGCTCATCACTAATTTTTGTTACTTTGGCTAATTGGCCATCGCCCAAACAAAGTCCGACACCATTTAAACCAAAGCGTGTGGCCCATGACAGCAATGTTTTATTGGCACTTCCTGCCAACGCGCCAGTAATAATGTCAATTTGATCGGCGGGGGTAACTCGTAGGCCTTGTTTTTTAACAACGGGCAATTGCAGCTTTTTCATCAGAGAATCAACCAAACAGCCACCACCATGAACAATCACTAATGGACGGCTATGACTAGTGCGATATTCTTGTAGTGCTGTAAAAAAACGTGTTAACGCTTTTTCGTTATCTAGCAGTACACCGCCTAGTTTGATAATTAATGGTTCCATAAAACGTCCCTACTCATTATTTAGATAAGTGTTTCGGTTGGTGCAAAACCGAACCGAATGTTCATACATTGCACCGCTTGTGCTGCGGCCCCTTTTAATAAGTTATCTTCCGCACCGACAATAATTAAATGCTCACCTTGTTGTGCTAACCCGATATCACAAAAGGCGGTACCGACAACGGCTTTTAATGCAGGTAGACCTTTGTCATACATACGCACCAACGGTTGGTCTTGATACGCTGTTTCAAATGCCTGCCTTACCTCATTTTCTGTGACACCTTGTTTTAACTTACAGGTGATAGTGGCTAAGATCCCCCTAGCAAAATTACCAAGATGAGGAGTAAAAATGACATCAATGCCAAGGTGAGTAGCAATTTCCGGTTGGTGACGATGCGTAAAAACACCGTAAGGTTGTAAACTCACTTCACAAAAGCTGTTTGTTAAAGACGCTTTTCTGCCTGCGCCACTTACACCGCTGGTGGCATTGATAACAGGCCAGTGAGTGCTGTCTAATAATCCCGCTTCAACTAATGGCTTTAACGACAGCTGAGAAACGGTGGGATAACAACCCGGCACAGCAATGAGTTGAGCCTGACTAATCTGATCAGCGTTCCATTCGGCAAGACCATAAACCGCCTGTGATAACCAATCAGTATTCTTATGCTCGAATCCATAGTATTGTTGGTAGAAATGCTTATTTTGTACTCGGTAGGCGCCGGATAAATCGAACACCACACACCCCTGAGCGAGAAAAATAGGGGCAATGTCATGACTGACTTCATGTGCGGTGGCTAAAAAAACGATATCGATATTTTCAGCGGCATTAGCAACATCGACCATAGGCTCAAGTGGCAAATCAACTAAGCCACGATATTGTGGGTAAAGCTCAGAAAAGCACTTCCCTGCATCTATACTTTGAGCGGATACCATCAGTCTGCTCAAATTCACATGGGGATGCTGCTGAAGATAGGCTGCTAATTCAGCACCGGTGTAACCACTTGCTCCTACAATCAGAGTATTTAACATGTCATTCTTACCTTGTACTATGAACACAAACCGATTAATGTATTTTTATTCAAAAAAAGTGCATGAATATTGATACTATTATGAAGAAAGGCTGTCAACAGTGAATATTAAATTACCTACATTTATTGAGCTTTATCGACAATTAATTGCAACACCCTCAATTAGTGCAACAGATGCTAAGACAGACCAAAGTAACGAGGCACTGATTAATCTGTTGGCTAATTGGTTGGAAACACTCGGTTTTTCAATTGAAATACAACCAGTACCTGAAACCAGAGGGAAATTTAACCTACTTGCTACCCTTGGCAGTGGAACCGGCGGGTTATTACTCTGTGGACATACGGATACGGTGCCATTTGATGAAGGGCGTTGGACTCAAGATCCCTTTACCCTAACGGAAAAAGAAGGCAAGTTATATGGTTTAGGTACGGCAGATATGAAAGGCTTTTTTGCCTTTATTATTGATGCATTGCGAGATATAGATACCTCTCAACTCACACATCCTCTGTATATTCTTGCTACAGCAGATGAAGAAACGTCGATGGCTGGTGCACGTTATTTTGCCGCTAATACCGCTATTCGTCCTGATTTTGCTATTATTGGCGAACCCACCTCATTACAACCAATACGTGCTCACAAAGGGCATTTATCTAATGCTATCCGTATTACTGGGCAATCCGGTCACTCTAGTGATCCGGAAAAAGGTGTCAACGCTATTGAGTTAATGCATGAATCTATCACCCATCTCAGTACACTGCGCGATAGATTAAAAACCCGTTATAACAATCCGGCGTTTGTTATTCCCTATCCCACCATGAACTTTGGTTATATTAACGGTGGTGATGCTGCTAATAGAATTTGTGCTTGCTGTGAATTACATATGGATATTCGCCCATTACCGGGATTAACGCTGCAAGATCTTGATGATCTGCTGCACGAAACATTAGCCCCGGTAAAAGCGCGCTGGCCGGGACGTTTAAGTGTCGAAGCATTGCACGAGCCTATTCCCGGCTACGAGTGTCCGACCGATCATAAAATGGTTGCCGTGATTGAAAAACTACTGGGTGAGAAAGCGCAAACTGTTAATTACTGTACCGAAGCACCTTTTATTCAAGCGCTATGCCCTACGCTAGTGCTTGGTCCTGGCTCCATTGAACAAGCCCACCAGCCTGATGAGTTTATTGATATGGCTTTTATTGAGCCAACTCGTGAATTAATGGGGCAATTAATTGAAAACTTTTGTTTAGCAGAGAAAGCGAAATAATAAAAAATCCTATCGACTTATGTTGAAATGCAAGTTGCAGGTAGGCGATTAGCCCCTGCAACTCGCAATATAACGATTATGCGTTTAATGATTAGCGCAACCAGTTGGTTTTCGCTAATTGCACTATTTCATCGCCACGACCATTAATAATCGCTTTCATCATATACAAGCTAAAACCTTTGGCCTGCTCAAATTTAATTTCCGGAGGCATGGAAAGCTCTTGTTTTGCGGTTACCACATCCACAATAACAGGGCCATCATGTTCAAAGGCTGTTTTTAATGCTTCATCAAGATCTTCGCCTTTCTCAACGCGAATACCTTTAATTCCCGCCGCATTGGCAATAGCGGCAAAATCAGGATTATGTAAATCGGTGCCATCAGTCAAATAGCCCCCCGCTTTCATTTCCATCGCCACAAAACCTAATACGCTGTTATTAAAAATCACCACTTTCACCGGTAAGTTCATTTGAGCCAATGAGATGAAATCACCCATTAACATGGTAAAACCACCGTCACCGCACATCGCCACAACTTGACGTTTTCTGTCCAGTGCTTGAATACCAATAGCTTGCGCCATCGCATTCGCCATTGAGCCATGGTTAAATGAACCAATTAAACGACGTTTACCATTCATTTTCACGTAACGTGCTGCCCAAACTGTTGGCGTGCCAACATCACAGGTAAATACCGCATCATCGTTGGCTAATTCACTTAATCGACGTGCTAAATACTGAGGGTGGATCAACTCACGCTCACTAGGTTGAGCCAATGCATCTAAATCTTTGCGTGCTTTAGCATAATGTTTTAACGAGGCATCAAGATGTGCGGTATCTGTTTTCTCTTTTAATCGCGGTTGTAATGCATTAAGGGTTGCTTTGACATCCCCAACAAAAGCCATATCCACATGGCAATGTGAGCCAATACTACTTGGATTAAGGTCAATTTGAATAATATTAGCTTTGGCAGGATAGAAAGCGCGATAAGGGAATTGAGTACCTAACAGTACTAAAGTATCGGCATTCTCCATTGCGTGATAACCCGATGAAAAACCGATAAGACCCGTCATTCCCACGCTACATGGATTATTCCACTCAAGATACTCTTTACCACGTAGTGCATGCACAACAGGGGCTTTTAAGGTTTGTGCTAGTTTCACCACTTCATCATGTGCTTGAGCACAACCGGCACCACACATTAAGGTGATATTTTTAGCGTTATTCAGTGCCTCAGACAGTTTTTCGATTTCAAAACGATTCGGCATAATCAGTGGTGATTGTAGTGGATACCAATTTTCATGGGCATCTTCTGGAGCGGGTTTTAACGCTACATCACCGGGTAATACCACCACCGCAACACCCTTTTTCAAAATAGCGGTGCGCATAGCGATAGCCAGAATTTGTGGGATCTGATCGGGATTAGAGACTAATTCACAATAGTGACTACATTCACGAAACAACTCTTGAGGATGAGTTTCTTGAAAGTAATTACTACCAATTTCAGCAGAGGGAATATGAGCGGCAATCGCTAATACGGGAACATGATTACGATGACAATCAAAAAGTCCATTAATTAAGTGTAAGTTACCTGGTCCACAGGAGCCAGCACAAACGGCTAATTCACCATTGATAGCCGCTTCTGCTCCGGCGGCAAAAGCCGCGACTTCTTCATGGCGTGTGCCCATCCATTCAATGGTACCCATTTTGCGCAAGCTATCACTTAATCCATTCAATGAATCGCCCGTCACCCCCCAAATACGTTTCACACCTGCATTATGGAGCACTTTAGCAATATAGGTTGCAACTGTTTGCTTACTCATGTGACGCATTTCCTTTTTATTTTAGTGGGTAATCTCTCTACATGCTGCCCCAGATATAACAACCGACTCTTTTACCACATCATATAGAGAATACCGTGTTATTAAATCAAATATTAAGAATAACATCTCTTGATTGATTGTCACGGTAGATAGGTCAATTAATAAAGGAAATTAACTATAAAAAATAATACTATTGATAAACGCACTTATCGCTTTTATGACTCATTTCGCATTAAATAAGAATCTATCTCATTTATATTGTATTAAAATCATCAAGTGCTAGACAAAATAAACTTATAGGATTATTTTAATAATTAAACTAATTTTTAATTGCTCTTTTTCTACTATCATTTTATTTAACAATATAGCTGACACATTTCAGCCTTACTCTCTGTCTTTCCTCAATAATTTCAGTTAACTCAAATTGTTAATAAATTTATTACTATTATTTTATTTCATGTCCCATGAAAAAGAGGTATGAACTAAACATGACATTGGTCACGCTACCTTTTGCTTTTTGTCCTCTAGAATAAAGCCTGTTTATTTTTCTACGGAGATTAACGGATGGACAAAAGTAGAAGTCCGATAAAGGTTTTCTTTATTAGTATTCTGGCAGTCCTTTTCTTAATTTTTATTTCACAATATGTGATTGGTAAAAAAGAAATTAAGATTGGTATTGCAGTCATTCCTATTCTACCAATGTTATTTGCAGTTATTATTGGTATGTTTATGTCGGCTGGATTTACCCGCAAAAAAATTAAAGTTTGGGGTAAATTATTTACAGAAAAAGAAGAAGGCTTCTGCGGTAAAATGGTAGGTTTCAGCCTACTTATTTTAGGTACGCAATATGCTGGCATGATCGTCCCAAATATAAAAATGATTTTAAGTGTCGGTATTCCTTTATTTGTTCAAGAGCTAGGAAACTTATTACCAGTATTAATTGCCGTACCATTAGCCATTAAATTTGGTTTTGGTCGCCGTGCAATTGGTGCATGTTCATCTATTAGTCGAGAACCTTCTATCGCCGTTATTCAAGGTAGATTTGGGACTGGCTCACAAGAATATATTGGTGTATTAGCTATTTACTTATGTGGTTCTGTTATCGGGACTTTATGGTTTAGCGTATTAGGTAGTCTTGCACCATTAACAGGCTTACACCCACTTGCTCTAGCAGCAGGCTCCGGCGTAGGTTCAGGTTCAATGTTAAGTGCTGCATCAGGGGCATTAATTAACGGTTTAGACGAAGCTTTAGCACAACAAGTATTAAGTGTTGCGGCTGCATCTAACTTATTATCTTCTGCACTTGGCGCACTCTCATTAACCTATTTAGGTTTACCTCTTTCAGAAAAAATTTATAAAGTTTTCACCAGAGGCAAAACTGCATGAAAAATATAATTATAGATATGAAATTAGTATTCGTTGCTATTTTACTGGCAATGTTTACTCAAACGTTAACATCAGGGATTGCTATTTATGCAATGTGGGATAGCTTTATTGCTATGTCTGTAGTGGTTTTTATTTCACTCGTTGCTAAACAATATTTACCTTCATCTCTACCAACATTTGCTTATGCAACTATTATCGGGATACTTATTTGTTTACCTGAAACACCTGTAAGAGAGTTTTTTATTAGTTCTATTGGTAAAGTCTCTTTCTTATCTTGTTGTGTACCTTTATTAGCATTTGCTGGTTTATCCGTTGGTGGCCAATTAGAAGAACTGAAGAAAATGTCATGGAAAGTGATCCTTATTTTCATGATTGTTTCTACCTGCTGTTTCTTCGGCGCATCAATCGTCGCACAAATTGGATTTACTATCCAGGGAGTTATCTAATGAATAATATTTATAATGTCAGCGAAAAACTCTTTCAATTAAATGACTTTAGTAAAAAAACACGACAAGATCTGCACAAAATTCCTGAGTTATCAGGTGAAGAATATAAAACATCAAAGTATTGCCGTGAATTGATGGAAAGCTTTGGCTATCAAATTAAAACCTTTGATGGCTATACTGGATTTACTGCCGATTTAATTGTTAATGCTGATTTTCCACTAATTGCCATCCGTGCAGATATGGATGGATTAGAAATGCCAGACTTAACGAACAACGAACACAGCTCTATCCATCAAGGTTGTGCACATAATTGTGGTCACGATACTCATATGACCATTGCATTAACGGCCGCTAAATACCTTGCTGAAAACCAAGCAGAAATGAGCGCTAATGTGCGTTTTATTTTCCAAATGGCAGAAGAGGATATGCGTGTTCCTGGTGCTGACAAAATGGTTGAGTTAGGTTGCATGGAAGGCGTTGATGAAACTTACGCACTACATAATGATGCAGCTATCGAAACCGGTTGTGTACGTTTTAATGATGGTGTCATGTCATCTTACGGCTCAGCATGGACATTAGATGTTTATGGTGTTTCTGCGCACGGATCTACACCGCATAAAGGTTTAGATGCTATTCGTGAAGCAACTCGCTTAATTGATTATATGGATTATGTGGTTGCCAAAAAAACTGATCCCTTTAGCCCTGCGGTATTTGGTTGCGGCATGATCAATGGCGGTACTATTCCTAATGCGTTAGCAGATCACGTTCAAGCCCGTGGTACTATCCGCTCTATGGATGAAAATACCGACAAAGTATTAAAAGAAAGCTTTAATGAAATCGTAGCGCGCAGTACAGCGGGTGGATTTAAAACAACATTAACAGCGACAGGCTACCCTGCTGTTATTAACCATCCTACGGCTTATCAGCGTTTACTAGAAGCCACTCGCCAATTTTTACCAGAAGAGAATATCGAATCTAACGGTAAACCAATGACGGGTAGTGAAGACTTTAGCTATATGGTGAATGCCACTAAAGGTAAAGTTGGCGCAATGTTCTTTTTAGGCAGTGGTAATCAAGCTAAAGGTATCAATAACTACCTTCATGCTAATCCTTATTTTGTTGATGATGATTGTTTATTAGTGGGTGCACAAATTTTTGTTAATCTGCTAACTCGCAAATAATTACTTATTCTGCCCTAAGCCCGTTTTTTGCCCCCGCAAAAACGGGCTTTTTAGTCCCTCATCTTAACTGAAGATTTATTCTATTATTTTCTCTTTGCTATTTACCGAAATCAGATCAGGTAACCCCTGATACACTTCTTTGCTATGCCACTGGGTTTCCCACTGCTCTGGCATCTGAATAATATTTCTATCAATATGCGGAGCATAGAGTGAAATAAACTCATGCATATAATCTTTCATATGCGTGTGTTTACTTAGACATATATGTGTATAACTGGGCTGTACTAAGTGATCGATATTGATGCACTTTAATGCTTGGCTATCTTCTATTTCATCATAAGCAACCGTGGCAATCACACCAATACCAAGGTGACGCTTGACATAATATTTAATAATTTCGGTATCTGTCGCCGTCAATGCCACTTGAGGTTTAAGATGGTTTTTATAAAACACTTTATCGAGTTTAGAGCCTCGAGTGAAACCAAACACATAGGTAATAAGGGGATATTGGCCAAGTTGTTCAATGGTAACCTGTTGATCATCAGGTAATGATGCAAGAGGGTGATCATAAGGTACTAATAAACTGCGAGTCCAGCGATAACAAGGCAAAGTAATTAAATCTTCATATAAATGCATCGATTCTGTGGCAATCGCAAAATCGACATCGCCATTTTTTACCATTTCTGCTAACTGAGCAGGAGCACCTTGGTGAAAATGGAGTGAAATATTAGGGTAATAGCGGCGAAAATGATCAATGACGTTGGGTAAAGAGTAACGTATTTGCGTATGTGTTGTGGCAATGTGCAAATCTACTTTTTTATTACGATCTTCTTCTGCCACAATACTTTTAATTTTATCAACCTGCCCAAGAATATCGCTAGCTATTTTATGGACCTCTTTCCCCATAGGACTAAGTGCTAATAAATTATTATTTTTACGGACGAATAAAGAAACACTGAGTTCGTCTTCTAATATCTTAAGTTGCTTACTAATCGTTGGTTGTGAGGTATAGAGTTTCTCTGCCGCATTTGTAATGTTAAAGTCATTTCGCACTACTTCAACAAAGCTTTTCAGTTGATTAATATTCATGAGGAGTACCTGGGTTAATTGGCACAAGCATGCCGTTAATTATTGATTTTATAAAAATAATTATTGTTAATATTTATACTACAATGTCATTACTCAAATTATCTGCTCTTATGCCTAGTGGATATTATGACATCTCCTCTCTTTTTGCTCTCTTAATAAGAATAGTGATATCTACTTAATTATCCACTGACTTACCTTATCTATTTGCTAGAATAGAAAAGTGACTGCACCAAATCTAGCAATGACTGTTTTTATTTCTGTGTTTTAGCACAACGAATAATAGATGATTTCATCCACATTAAAGCAGATATTAACTATTTATTATGCATAATTTGACTATCAATATATTATTTCTAATCAAAAAATAAAAACCAAACATAACCCATTGTTATATAATAATATTTACTATTAGCTTTTTATCACCATCTTCATCTAACTTAATTCAAATTTACAACCATTAACATCATGGATTTTACACAAAAGTCATATTCAGCTATGATATAGGTCACATTTTTTACTTAGAGGCTTCGTTTTGTTATATCAAAACAACGACAAAAAATCCCTAATCTTTCATTTAACCTCATCTATACTTAATAAGTGTTCCATAAGCTATTAGTTCACCCTCACTATTTAACTATGTAGAAGTAAACTGTTTTTTAGTGAATTATTACCACTCTCTTTTCTCGCTATAAAATAGTCACTTCATTTCGTTTAATTATTAATTGAATAACAACAATTTACTAATACCTTAATTGAAAGGTCACTTAATATGAAATTGAAGAAAAAAAGAAATAAACCATTAAGAATCAATGATATAACCATTATTGATGATAGCAAACTTAAAAAAGCCATTACTGCGGCAGCGTTAGGTAATGCAATGGAGTGGTTTGATTTTGGTGTATATGGCTTCTTGGCTTATGTATTAGGTCAAGTGTTTTTCCCTGGTGCATCACCTGGCGTACAAATGATCGCAGCACTTGCGACATTCTCAGTCCCATTCCTTGTTAGACCATTAGGTGGGGTTGTATTTGGTATGTTGGGGGATAAGTTTGGACGACAAAAAGTCTTATCTGTCACCATCATAATTATGGCACTAAGTACTTTTGCTATCGGTCTTATTCCTGGGTATGACACCATTGGAATTTGGGCACCCGTCTTACTGTTATTAGCAAAACTAGCCCAAGGTTTCTCAATTGGTGGTGAGTACTCAGGTGCGGCGATTTTCGTTGCCGAATATTCACCAGACCGTAAACGGGGCTTTATGGGAAGCTGGTTAGATTTCGGCTCTATTGCCGGCTTCGTTATGGGGGCGGGTGTTGTAGTCCTTATCTCAACTATTATGGGTGAAGCTGCATTCCATGAGTGGGGATGGCGTATTCCATTCTTCTTGGCATTACCTTTAGGCCTGATTGGCTTATATTTACGTCATGCCTTAGAAGAAACCCCGGCATTCCAACAACATGTTGATGAAATGAACAGCGATGATCGTAAATCTATCGAAAATCCGCCACGTGTTTCATTACGAGAAATCGCTTCCAAGTATTGGAAAAGTTTAACGGTATGTGTGGGCTTAGTGATTGCGACTAACGTCACTTACTACATGCTGCTAACCTATATGCCAAGTTATTTATCCCATAACTTAAATTATTCCGCCGATCATGGGGTCTTGATCATCATCGCGATTATGATAGGGATGCTATTTGTTCAGCCTGTGATTGGATTACTGAGTGATAAGATTGGTCGTAAACCTTTTGTTATCGGGGGTAGCGTTGGACTGTTTATATTGGCATATCCGGCATTTATGATGATTAACAGTGATGAAATCGGCTTAATTTTCTTAGGATTATTAATTCTTGCGGTTTTATTAAACTGTTTTACTGGGGTGATGGCCTCTATTTTACCGGCTATTTTCCCAACCCATATTCGTTATAGTGCCTTAGCTATTGCATTTAATATCTCGGTATTAATTGCTGGTGCCACACCAACAGCAGCGGCTTGGTTAGTTGAAGCGACTGGCAATTTATATATGCCCGCCTATTATCTAATGGTAGTTGCTGTTGTCGGTTTGATAACGGGTATAAAAATGATTGAAACAGCCAACAAACCATTACGTGGAGCAACACCGGCAGCATCAGATAAATCAGAAGCGAAAGAGATTTTATCTGAGCACTATGACAATATCGAACAACGTGTTGAAGATATCGAAGCGGAAATTGAAGCATTACAGAAAAAACGCCAAGCGCTTATCGATCAACATCCAAAATTAGATTAAGAGAGGTTACATGCACTCAGCGCCTGTTCATTTAGTTTGGTTCCGTCATGATCTAAGAGTGACCGATAATAAAGCGCTCTTTTATGCTTGCCAAAATACACAGGCGCAGGTGCATGCCATTTTTACCGTCACGCCTGCACAGTGGAAAGCCCATCATATGGCTTTATCACAGCAGGCGTTTATTCATGATGCATTGCTTAATCTTTCCCATTCGCTAGCTAAATTAAATATTCCACTGACACTTATCATCAGTGATACATATGCTGAGGCGGCACAAAGTATTGTGGATTATTGTCAGCAACATCAGGTCACTGCGCTATTTTTTAATCATCAATATGCGCTTAATGAGCAAAACCGTGATAAAAAAGTAATGGAATTACTTACCCATAACACCACGGTTTATTGTTACCACGATAACGTTTTTGTGCCACCGGGGAATGTTGTGACCCAACAAGGAGAGATGTACAAAGTCTTTACTCCTTTTAGAACCGCATTTTTACGGCTATTTCTGTCGCAAGATAATGCTTCATTACCAGCCCCCGAAATAAGAGCACACCAAAAAGCCGTTTCACCGTTAAGTGCACCACTTTTTGCACTACCAATATCATCAACCAAGATGTTCCCAGCAAGCGAACAAGCAGCGTTACAGCGTTTAAAACAGTTCTGCTATGAAAGGGTGATACATTATGCAAAATGGCGAGATATTCCTGCTATTGATGGAACCAGTCAATTATCCCCTTATCTTGCCATAGGCCTAGTATCTGTGCGCCAATGTTTCAATCGCCTTTACCAAACAGAGCCTGATTTCTTAGAAAATAACCATTCCAGTGCATTTGTTTGGTTTAATGAGTTAGTTTGGCGCGAGTTTTATCAACATCTAATAGTTGCTAACCCGAGTTTATCCAAACAGATAGCTTTTCAACCATGGACAGAAAATATTCGCTGGCGTAATGACCAAACTGAATTTACCGCTTGGACACAAGGCTTAACAGGCTTTCCTATTATTGATGCCGCGATGCGACAACTGAATCAAACCGGCTGGATGCACAATCGCTTACGTATGCTGACGGCAAGTTTTTTAGTCAAAGATCTATTAATTGATTGGCGCTGGGGGGAAAATTATTTTATGTCACAATTAATTGATGGTGATTTCGCGTCAAATAATGGTGGCTGGCAATGGGCAGCATCAACAGGCACTGATGCTGTGCCTTATTTTCGTATTTTTAATCCGACAACCCAAGGACGTAAGTTTGATCCTGATGGTGAGTTTATCCGCCACTGGCTACCAGAGCTTGCTGATGTCCCAGATCGCGATATCCATACTCCTTCTGAATGGGCAATCAAAACAGGTCACTACCTCGATTATCCACAGCCAATTGTTGATCACGCCAAAGCACGAGTAACTGCAATTGCGTCTTATGAAGAGGCCAAAAAAAGGTAAAATAGCGCGATATTATCTCTCAATCCTTGGCGGGCTATTGTGAAAACACCGATTATTTCTGTTATCGTTCCTATGTTTAATGAGGCATCTCGCATTACGCGATTATTAGAGAGCCTACTTTGCCAAACCTTTCACGACTTTGAAGTGATCATTATAATGATGGCTCAACGGATAATAGTGTTGACATCGCTATGCTCTATTGCCAACAAGATAATCGTTTTCACCTTTATCACCAAACTAACCAAGGGTTATCTAGCGCGAGAAATACTGGCTTAAAATATGCTCAAGGTGATTGGATAGTCTTTTTTGATAGCGATGATTTTATTAAACCTCAATTACTGGCACATTGGCATCAATTAGCCTGCGAACAACATATCGATGTATTAATAGGCAATGGTGAACGCTATGATGTACATAATCCACAAAAGCATCAAACTACCATCCATCAACGTCAACCTTATCAACAAGTGATCAGCGGCCAAGAGTGGGTGATCCATGCCGTTACGCAACATCAATGGCCACATTTTGTTTGGTTACAATTTATTCGCCACGAAATAATCAAAAAACATCACTTACGCTTTATTGATGGCCTTTATCATGAAGATATTTTGTGGACGACACAACTTGCACTAGTCACTCAACGTATCGGCTTTGATGATCAACCTCTTTATTACTATTGCGCTAACCCTAACTCTATTACGCGTAAACCTAATCCACAAAAAGAAGCCAAACGCGCACAAAGTTATTTGCAAATTGTTATACAACTCTTGCAGCTTGCAGATAAACAACATCAACCACTATTAGCCAACGCGTTGCGCCAACAAGCACTACGTGAACTTGGCAGTTTCTTTATTCTTTTTCGTAAACGCTGTGATACAAAAAACCAAGCCATCATTGCACAGCAATTTAGTACTTATCACCTTTTTCCAGCCCTTAATAAAGGCGCCCAAAATTGGCATCAACGTTGGTTTATTTGCCGTGTTTATTGCGTTCTTTATTGGCACCGTTGGAAAAAAAGATAAAAAAACAGCGCTAAATTTAGCGCTGTTTTACTAATAGAATAACCCAATTGCGACCACTAGCCGGTATTACGCATACCCGCTGCAATACCTGCGATAGTCACCATCAACGCTTGTTCAATACGTGGATCAGACTCGCTATGAGTACGAGAGCGTTGCAATAGCTCTGCCTGTAAGACGTTAAGTGGATCAGTATAAACATTACGCAATGCGATAGATTCAGCAACCCACGGTAAGTCCGCCATTAAATGCTCATCTTTGGAAATCGCTAATACACTCTTAATGTCATCAGAGAGTTGTTGACGTAATTTCGCCCCTAATGGCCATAAATTTTCTTCGACTAAACGCTGATCGTAATACTCCGCAAGCCATAGATCCGCTTTTGCATACACCATCTCTAGCATAGCAATACGAGTATTAAAGAAAGGCCAATTCTCACACATATCATCCAATACGGCTTGTTTTCCGTTATCTATCTCATGCTGTAAAGCAGCACCGGCTCCTAACCATGCGGGTAACATTAAACGGTTCTGAGTCCAAGCGAAGATCCACGGAATAGCACGCAATGTTTCAACGCCTCCAGTTGGACGACGTTTAGCAGGTCGAGAGCCTAATGGTAATTTACCTAATTCACCTTCTGGCGTCGCTGCTCGGAAATAAGGCACAAAATCTTTTTCACCTCTGACATAGCCACGATACATCTCGCAAGATACATCAGATAAAGCATCCATAACCTCAATCCAAGCTGTTTTTGGCTCTGGAGGAGGCAATAAATTAGCTTCTAAAATCGCACCAGCATAATGAGCCAGACTACTGATAGTCACTTGCGGCAAGCCAAATTTAAAGCGGATCATTTCCCCTTGCTCTGTCACTCGCAACCCACCTTTTAAACTACCCGGTGGTTGTGATAATAATGCAGCATGCGCCGGCGCACCTCCACGGCCGATAGTACCCCCACGGCCATGAAATAGCGTTAATGTCACGCCTGATTTCTCACATAACTTAATTAATGCATCCTGTGCTCGGTATTGTGCCCACGATGCCGCCATCACACCCGCATCTTTCGCTGAGTCAGAATAGCCAATCATTACCATCTGTTTGTTATCTATTAAATCGCGATACCACGGAATATCAAACAGACGGGTCATCACACTTTCTGCGTTATTTAAGTCTTCTAACGTTTCAAATAATGGTGCTACAGGTAAACGAATATCTGCCCCTGCTTCTTTTAGTAATAGTTTAACGGCTAATACATCCGAAGGGACTTTCGCCATGGAAATCACATAAGAAGCAATAGAATCTTTTGGTGACTCAGCAATCACCCGACAGGTTTCAAATACCTCTTTAGTTGCTTCACTCGGTTGCCAATGAGTAGGGATCAATGGACGTTTAGAGTTAAGTTCTGTCAGTAAAAACGTCTGTTTTTGCTCTTCAGACCAACTAACATAATCACCAAGCTCTAAATATTGCGTTAATTCAGACAGCGCTTCGGTATGATTAGTGCTTTCTTGGCGAATATCGAGTCGCACCAGCTGTAATCCAAAACAACGGATACGGCGCAAAGTATCTAATAACTGTCCATTGGCAATAATGCGCATACCACACTGATGCAGTGATTGGTAACAAGCATACAAAGGTTCCCAAAGTGCTGAATTATCAATTAGTAAGCCTTCAGGAGGTAATGATTGCTGACCTTTGATACGTTGTTCTAAATAATCACGAGTCACTTGTAAGCGAGTGCGCAATTGTTTGGCTATTTCACGATAAGGCTCGGCAACATCGGCACCGCCGGCTAATTCGCGTAATTCTGGTGTGCTTTCTGTCATAGACAGCTCAGAAACGAGCACCTGAATATCATTTAAAAATAGATCGGCGGCTTTCCAGCGACTAAGTAATAATGCATGACGGGTAATTTCAGCGGTAACATTTGGGTTACCATCACGATCTCCCCCCATCCATGAAGTAAAGCGAATAGGAGACGCTTCTACTGGTAAATTGTAGTCAATAGACTCTTCTAACTGTTCATTAAATTCACGTAAGAAAGCAGGCACACCTTCCCATAAGCTATTTTCGACCACCGCAAAGCCCCATTTCGCTTCATCAATAGGGGTTGGGCGAATTTTTCTGATCTCATCGGTATGCCACGATTGCGCAACCAATTGGCGTAAACGGCGCATAATATTGGTACGTTCATAATCGGCAAGATCATCATGATCAAGCTGAGATAAGCAAGTATTGACTTCCACTAGCTTATGAATAAGCGTACGGCGAGCAATTTCCGTTGGATGAGCCGTTAAGACTAATTCAATCGAAATTTGTTCAACGGCTTGTTTGAGTTGCTGATTAGTAAAATTTTTATCTTTCAGCCGTTCAATTAATTTAGCCAATGCCACAGGATTACTTGCCGCCTCGCCATGAGGAGAAATGCTATGGTATTGCTCTGCTACATTAGTCAGGTTTAAGAATTGGTTGAATGCTCTAGCAACAGGTAATAACTCATCATTAGAGAGATTTTGTAAGGTTAATAGTAGCTTTTGTCGCTGAACTTCATTACCTGCTCGTGATGACTTAGATAACTTTCGGATAGATTCCACTTTATCTAAAATTTCTTCACCGAGTGCCTCTTTTATCGTGTCGCCGAGTAGTTTGCCAAGCATGCTGACATTACTACGCATAGCAGAATATTGTTGATTCATAAGACTCCTGACCTTGGCTTTGTGTCGGTAACAACATACTTTTTACTAAGAAAAAGTCATGTCCTTCCAGTTGTGTAATTAATTTTCATTTTTTATGTGACTTTATTGTGATTTTTGTGATAAGCCACACTGCTTTTTACTTATAGCCTACTATTCATATCAGAAAATAAGCGTTTTGGGGGAATTTTCTGAAATTTAATTACGGCTTTAGTGTTATAAGAATGGCTAATATCGACGTTGTTTTTGCTCAATATTAACCATAATAAGGACATTTTTTTGTTTCTTATCGTCTAAGAAGCGTTTTTTACTAGAAAGGGGGAAATAAGTGAAAATTTATCTGGCGAAAAATTTAGATGAATTTTTTTAATATTGATAAATTGTCTGGTATTTTTTCTCCAACTTCACCCTATCAATACTTCTTAAATAGAAAAGGCGCTGACTATGCAGCGCCTTGTGTTAACAAATAGCACATTCATTTTTTCAATGAATCAATCTTTTTTTCTACGTTTTCTTTAAGATCAGATGCACCATGTTTTAAATCGTGGGCAACTTCAGATAATTTTTCTTCTGTCCGATGCTTCACCTCCGTCGCTTTATCTTTTAGCTGATCAACATGTTTTTCAATTTTTGACATTAATCGCTCCTTTGTGACTAGAGATGATTTAAGTATAGCCAAGGTTAAAAATAACGACGTGCTGTAGCTCTCATTTTATCACCCTTGATTGGCTTTATTTGCTCGCTTACTTCGTTTAGAGATCTTCTCTAAATAGCCCATCACAAAAGCGGAAAAAACAAAAGTCAGATGTAGCACCACATACCATAATAACTTGTTATCGGGGATATTTTTTAAGTCCATAAACACCCCTAACAAATGAATAGAAGAGATAGCAACAATAGAAGCAGCAACTTTATTTTTCAGCGATTCTGCATCCATGTTACCTAACCAAGAGAGTTTATCCTTCGCGCCTTCGATTTCCATATTGGTAATAAAATTCTCATAACCTGAGAAAATAACCATTATTAATAACCCCCCCACTAATGCCAAATCAATTAGCGATAATAAACGTAAAACTAAATCAGCTTCAGATAAGGCAAATATATTGGGTAAGATCTCGTACATTGACTGAAAAAACTTAATCGTTAATGCCAACAATCCAAGAGATAAGCCAATATAGACAGGTGCAAATAACCAACGAGAGCGATACATCCATTTTTCAACAATTCTATTCATATTTCCTCTCTATCTACACAATTAATCATCATCTTTTTCAGTATAGAAGAGAAAAAAATACACAGAAAACTATCAGCAATAAAAAAATCACTGATAGTTTTGATTAAAAAGAAAATAGTCTTTTACAATAGTTGAGAAAGGCGATTGAGATCAGACTGAATAGCCCCCGCAGTCACATCACGTCCAGCACCAGGACCTCTAATGACTAATGGGTTATCACGATACCAACGGCTTTCAATAGCAAATAGGTTATCCCCCGGTAATAGTGATGCCAGAGGATGATCTTTTCTCACCGCTTCAACCCCAACCTTCGCTTTGCCGTTAGCGTCAAACCGCGCAATATAACGCAGTACCATATCCATCTCATTGGCAGCCGCTAAACGTTGTGCCATTTGTTCATTAATCACACTGCTATTTTCAAAGAAGGCTTCTAATGATCCACTTTGCGCTTGAGCAGGAACCAGCGATTCAACACGGACTTGCTCAGGTTCAATATCATAGCCAGCTTCACGGGCTAAAATAATCAATTTGCGCATCACATCTTGTCCTGATAAATCGATACGCGGATCAGGCTCGGTTAGCCCTTGTTGCCATGCTTGCTCTACCAAATCACTAAAAGGTACGCTGCCATCAAATTGTAAAAATAGCCATGACAATGTGCCGGAGAAAATACCACTGATAGATAAAATCGTATCACCGCTTTCACGTAGATCACGCACCGTATGATTAATAGGTAATCCCGCACCAACTGTCGCATTATATAACCAGTGGCGTCCTGTTTTAGAGAAAGCATCACGAGTTGCGCGATAGCGTAAACTTGATGCCGAGCCAGCGATTTTATTTGCACTAATCACATGAAAACCATAGCTGGCAAAATCTTCATAACAGGCGGCAAGCTCTTCATTAGCGGTAATATCGACCACCACTAAATCATCAAAAGGATGCGATCTCATCCATAAATGAAGCGACTCTTCACTATGCACTGTTGCTTCATCATCAAAAAAGGCCAGTGCGCGACTAGGATCAATACCTTGGTGATCTAGTAGGCTGCGACGGCTATCTACCACCCCCGCCAGAATAAATTCAAAATCACTACGTGCAGATAATGGCTCTTGTTCACGAGCAAACAGCTCTAACCAACGTGAGCCAATATTCCCTTTACCAAACAGCACTAAACCAATCTGTTTTTCTGCCCTAAATAATGTTTGATGTAAACCTTGCAATAATGAAGCCGTATAGTTACGTAATACCGCAACTAAACTGATGTTATCTTCCGCGTGCCAAATAAACTCTACCGGTTGATCTTTAAGTTGTTGGTAGAAACGGTGGCAATGGAGTGGATTTTTACATACCCCGGCGCCAACTAAAGCAACGAGAGAAAAGCCCTCTCGCAGATGTAATTTACCCGGTAAGGCCGCATCTTGCAGAACATCTAACGCACTATTAGCGACTTCACTGGTGTAACACAACTGTAGCAACTGACTATCTCTATCAATACCTGTTGCCAGTGGACGAATTTGTACCCGCTGAAGTAATGCATCCACTTCTTTAGCGATTTGTTCAAAATTTTGATGTGCGGCTAATTGAAGCTCAATTAAACAAACATCATCATGGCTAGTGACAATTTTTGCCCCTGTACCTGATGCTAATACTCGCTCAATTCGAGTTGAACCCTGCTCTGGTTGGTAACTGCAACGTAATTGTAAATCAATATTGCTCCCTGAGACGGGTTGTAGTGTGCGTGTATGTAAAACGGGTGCCGCTAATCTTGCCAGCTCGCTCGCCTCATCTAAACGTAATAACGGTAGCAAACAGGCATCTTTCACTTTTCGGGGATCGGCACTATAAACCCCTGCAACATCGCTCCAAATGGTCACTTTACCCACATCCGCTAAAGCACCTACTTGGGTCGCTGAGTAGTCACTACCATTACGGCCTAATAGCACCGTCTCACCCTGTTGATTACGACTAATAAAACCCGTTACCACAAAGCGACATTGAGGATATTTAGCCAGCAGTGATTGTAACAAAGGACGCGATAAGGCTTCATTAACTTGAGGCTGTGCGGCGCGCTCTGCACATAAAAACTCTCGCGCATCTAACCACACACTAGGTAAACCCTGCTCCGTTAATAAGCTTGCCATTAATCTCGCTGACCAAATTTCACCATGACCAACGACTTCAGCATAAGTTGCATCCGTTATCGGCTTATCAAGTAAGTAACTTAGTCTTTCTAAATCAGCAATAAAGGCCTGTGAAAGAGCTTGTGCATGCTCTTTTGATAATAGTCCTTCAATCAAGGATAGCTGATAACGACGTAATTCTTGCTGAGCTTGATGGGCAGAAATACGATCACTTTGACTCAGTTTTAACCAGTTAATCAGCTGATTTGTTGTCGAGCCTGCTGCAGAAACCACCATTAAATCATTAGGTTGGCTATAATTTGTCATGATATTCACGACTCGCTGATAACATTTTATGTCTGCAAGACTGCTACCACCGAATTTATGTAACTGACGGCAAGTTGGTTGCGCCTGTTGTTTAATCGCCACTACGCTCATGATCCATGGTTACCTTTTCGTTGCTGCATTAAACGCATTTTGTAAATCGTTGATGAGATCCAGACTATCCTCAATCCCCACGGAAATGCGCAATAAAGCGTTACTGATCCCAGCGGTTTTTCTCGCTTCTTCAGACATTCCTGCGTGTGTCATGGTCGCCGGATGACAAATTAATGTTTCTACACCACCTAAAGACTCTGCCAGTGTAAAGAGTGTTAAATGAGATAAAAAGGATTTAATTGCCTCAATACCCCCTTTTAACTCAAAACTTAACATCGCACCAAAACCTTGTTGCTGTTTTTTCGCTATCACGTGACCGACATGATGTTCTAGTGCTGGGTAATAAATTTTATCCACTAAGGGTTGTGTTTGTAGATAATCCACCAATGCTTGAGTATTTTCTTGTTGTAATCGAATTCGTGGTACTAAGGTTCTGATCCCTCGTAATAACAAATAACTATCAAACGCCCCAGCAGTAACACCAATATTATTTGCCCACCAGCTTAAATCCTCAAGCTGTTTCCTACACTGACTAATCACAACACCCGCGACAAGATCAGAATGCCCATTAAGATACTTAGTGCAAGAATGCACCACTAAATCAGCCCCTAAAGCCAATGGCTTTTGCAATACCGGGCTCATAAAGGTGTTATCCGCCACCACCAACGCCCCAACTTGGTGAGCTAATTGGCTTATTTTCTCAATATCAGTGATGCGCAATAGTGGATTACTAGGTGTTTCAATAAATACTATTTTTGGTGCTAATGCCAACGCCTGTTGTAACGCTTGCTCATCGTTTTGATCAACAAATACCACACGATAAGCACCACGTTGCTGCTGACTATTAAACAGACGATAACTGCCCCCATAACAATCATGGGGCGCCACAATGACATCACCCGGTTTTAAAAAAGTCGTACAAATTAAATGAATTGCTGACATCCCACTGCTAGTAACAACCGCTCCCACCCCACCTTCAAGCTCTGCTAATGCATTTTGCACCATATCGCGCGAGGGATTGCCCCGACGAGAGTAATCATGTTCACGAGGTTGATTAAATGCTAAGAAATTATAGGTGCTAGAAAGATAGATTGGCGGTACAACACAGCCATATTGCTTATCTTCATTAAGCCCATTGTGAATGGCAATGGTTGCGGTTTTCTTCGTCATACAGACACCTTGTTACAGCGCTAAGTGGAAAAGTCGCTTACAGCATATCCAATTAGACACCAAGACGTCAATACATCTAGACATCTAAACTCCTTTACGGATAGACCAACAAATGGAATAATATAAATATTAAGGATATCGCCAGGTAACTATTGCTTTTTCTCACACCTTTAGCCAGTAACAGTCGGTGGTTTTAGAAAAGTCATGATAAACTGGCATGGCTCGTCAGAATAGGGCATCAACCCTAAACTGGCTTCAACTAAATGATATTAATTAAGGTAATCCATGGCTGAATGGAACGGTGAATATATCAGCCCTTACGCTGAGCATGGTAAAAAAAGCGAACAAGTCAAAAAAATTACAGTTTCAATCCCATTGAAAGTGCTAAAAATTTTGACAGATGAGCGCACTCGTCGTCAGGTCAATAACCTAAAACATGCCACCAATAGTGAATTATTGTGTGAAGCATTTTTACACGCATTTACCGGACAGCCTCTCCCCAATGATGAAGACTTACGCAAAGAGCGTAACGATGAAATCCCTGAAGAGGCAAAAGAAATAATGCGCCAGCGGGGTGTTGATCCCGAGACTTGGGAATATTGATCAGAAATTATTTTTGATAGCAAAAATATAACCAGAAGCCCAAAGCCAACACTTTGGGCTTCAATTTATGCATTACTCTAGACGAGAGATACGCGAACTCGCTTCATCCAGATGATTGCGTAACGCGTTAAGGCAGGGAGAAAAATTGTCAGAAAGAGCATGACAATGAGTAAGCAAAGTATAAAACTGCTCTGCGAGTGCTAAACTCTCCCGCCAAATTTCACGGCTGATCCCATCAAGTAATGTCGCCGGTCGCAGTGTGTTGACTATTTCTCCTCCTACTTTAGGCGCAAATCCCATTGGTAGAATATCGTAAGCAGGCGCAAGCGCATATGGTCGGCCATGGCGACTAATAAACGATAAATTGCCATGGTGCATGTCAGTATTTCCAATCAACATACCAAATGCCCAACGTCGCATTGTACTTACCGAGGCATCAGGCTGAACCTGTTTTTGCTCAATTAACGCATCAACTAACACAGGCCATGGCTCTCTTGCTCGCCCGACAAACTGTGCATCTAATGCTTGTAAAGAAAAAAGTCCGACACGACCTAGAGCACCTACACGGTCAAAACGCGGTATTTCAAGAAAACGTTGCCCTTCAAAATCAAAAATTTCTGTTTCAACGCCTAGCACCTTTAAGGCAAGATGCTCAGCTTGCAGGAGATCACGCCAACGCTCGCTGATAGCATTATTGTCAGAAGCCGTAAATTTAACGATGACATGGCCTCTATCGGTATAGGTACAAAATTTGGGTTGTTCGCCACCTGCGGATGAGCCAGGATCTTCCCCTGAACTAACCGCTCGAGCTAATGTTGGGTAAGTTGTTGAACGAGCAACCACAGCAGGTATCGGCATCGCCAAAAAATGTTTTTTTGCCTGTTCCCCTATTAACAAATTTCCCACTGCATCATGACCGTGAGCAATTAAAGCTCTGATAATATCTGTGTCAGACCAACTGTCTGGATTATGTGGTAAACCCAACTCAGCGGAATAAGTCGCAGCATAAGCACGTCCAAGATACCCTTGTGGACGCATATCAAATAACCACCACGGCAATCCTTCGCTATACCGATTGACATTATCAACCTGCTCCATAACAAAACCGGCTGGATAAACTGGTGTCAATTTACCCAACAATTTAATTTTACCTTCTTCATTTATGCGATAAATGGGTACAGAGTTGAAGCCACGCGAACCATCACGTAAAGCATATTGAATAGAACGACCCGAGCCAATTTGAACAATATCATTAGACAACATTTTTAATGCCCTCGACAGGGTTGGCTGACTAATATTCATAATATTAGCTAGTTGCCTTGCTGGCTCAGGTCCATTACGTAGTATTTTTCGTATGACTTCTGCTCGTTGTGTCATGATATTAGCTACTTATAAATAGATTAATGAATAGATAAGTGAATAGATAAGTGAATAGATAACTTATCAGCTGTGATCTGTCTTGTCACTATTAAAAGCGCGAAAATTGGCGACGATATTACATAAAAAATGCATACAAAAGGGCGCTATCGCTTTGAGGTATATTCGATATGTTATTTTATCATTGGGAGGTCATGCTAGGTGATGAATAGAGATAGGGAAAGCTTACTATCAATAATAAAAGATCAAGCGGTTAAAGTGTGATACAAAGTGACCATAATTTGGACGATACACAATAACAAAAAGCCCAAAGCAAATACTTTGGGCTTTCTTCAATTCCGTTTTCCCTACACGTTTTCAGTGTTACCTGAAAAGTTGTGGTAACAAATATCTTATTTGCTGCCTGGGATTTTGAAACGTTTGTTGAACAGATCAACACGACCACCGGTTGCAACATCACGTTGTTTACCAGTATAGAATGGGTGGCATTTATCACAAACGTCCAGATTCAGGTTGTGGCCTGCTGTGGAGTTGATTTTCATAACGTTACCGCAAGAACAAGTTGCAGTAATTTCTTCGTATTTAGGATGAATATCTTTTTTCATGGAAAACCTCTGCTAAGGCCGTGTCGCTATTCAGCCCTCAGCCGAACACCACACGTCGTGTTGATTGAATTAAATTGTTTGGTATTTTATCTACCAAAGGGGGCGGATCATACAGAATATCCGCCAAACGCGCAATGAAATCTGCACACTTTTTGTGATATTCTTAATACTATCTTTTCGCTAAAACACTCGGAAACCCTGATATGACTATAGTTCAGGTAATATTACCTGTACCACTGTTTTCTTCCTTTGACTACCTGCTTCCAGAAGGTTGTGCCATGCCAACAATAGGTTGTCGCGTGGTCGTTCCCTTTGGCAAACAGCGTCGCTCTATCGGTATTGTTAAAGGTTTTAGTTCACACAGTGAGTTTCCCATTGAAAAACTGAAACCTATTGAAGAAGTACTTGATACAGAGACTCTGTTTCCGGGGATCTTATGGGATATGCTTAATTGGGCAAGTGCTTATTATCATTATCCTTTAGGTGAAGTTCTCTTTCATGCGATGCCAATTCTACTACGACAAGGGAAACCGGCTGAATTTACGCCCTTATGGCAATGGTATGCCACTCAAGAGGGAGAAGCGCTTGATCTTAACAGTCTAAAAAGCGCTAAAAAGCAACAACAAGCTTTAGCGGCACTACGCCGTACCCCTTTGTATCGCCACCAGTTAGATGAATATGAAATTACAACAGCGACACTAAATAACTTAAAAAAGAAAGCATTAGCGGATTTACGTCCTATTCAACCCGCCCCTATACAGTGGCAAAGCACTTTTGCCGTACAAGGCGAACGATTTAAACTTAATGCCGAACAGGCGGTTGCTGTTGGTGCTATCACGGCACAAGCAGACCAATTTTCGCCTTGGTTATTATTGGGGATCACCGGCTCTGGTAAAACAGAAGTGTATCTCAGTGTACTTGAAACTATTCTCGCTCAAGGTAAACAGGCACTGATCTTAGTCCCTGAAATAGGTTTGACCCCACAAACCATTCGCCGTTTTAAAGCACGTTTTAATGCCCCCGTCGATGTTCTTCACTCCGGACTCAACGATACGGAACGCCTTGCGGTATGGCTACGAGCGAAACGGGGAGATAATGCCATTATTATCGGTACGCGCTCGGCATTGCTCACCCCTTTTCAGCAATTAGGGATTATTATTATTGATGAAGAGCATGATGGCTCTTATAAGCAACAAGATGGCTGGCGTTACCATGCACGGGATTTAGCGGTCTTTCGCGCCAAGCAAGAAAATATTCCTATCGTGATGGGCACAGCCACCCCATCGATTGAAACCAGCTATAACGTTGCACAAAAAAAATATCAACAACTGACGTTAACGCAACGAGCGGGAAATGCTAAACCTGCCACAGAGCATTTAATCGACCTAAAAGGGCAACCGCTCACAACCGGACTCTCTCCAACGCTCATTAAAGCCATAAAAGAGCATCTTAATGCCGGTAACCAAGTGATGTTGTTTTTAAATCGCCGTGGCTTTGCGCCTGCGTTACTCTGCCATGAGTGTGGTTGGATTGCCGAATGCCCTCGCTGTGATCACTATTATACCTTACATCAAAAACACGGCATGCTACGTTGCCACCAGTGTGATAGCCAACGTCGTATTCCGTCACAATGTCCTCAATGTGGTTCAACTAATTTAATGCCAGTAGGATTGGGCACAGAACAACTTGAACAAGGCATTGGCGAGTTATTTCCTAATACCCCCATAACCCGTATTGATAAAGATACCACCAGTCGTAAAGGAGCATTAGAGCAACAACTAGAAGACATCTATCAAGGTGGATCACGTATTCTGATTGGCACACAGATGTTGGCTAAAGGTCACCACTTCCCAGACGTTACGCTGGTGGCGCTACTTGATGTTGATGGTGCTTTATTTTCTAGTGACTTTCGTGCTGCTGAACGTTTTGCTCAGCTTTATACTCAAGTATCAGGTCGTGCAGGAAGAGCTGGGAAACAAGGTGCCGTCTATTTACAAACTCACCAACCCGATCACCCGCTATTATTAACGCTGTTAGAAAAAGGCTATGATGCTTTTACTAAAGAGGCGTTACAAGAGCGGCAAGCAACCTTTTTACCCCCTTATTCCAGCCATATTATGATCCGCTCTGAAGATCATAATAACCAAAAAGCCCCCCAGTTTTTACGCCAGCTTAAACAGTTCTTCGAGCAACACCCAATGAGGGATAGTCATTTATGGGTGATGGGCCCCATTCCGGCCATTCAGGCAAAACGAGGGGGAAATTTCCGTTGGCAACTATTATTGCAACATCCTTCAAGGGGTTATTTACAAAAGTTAATGTCTGTTACTTATCCTCAGATAGTGGCGCTTCCTGAGAGTAAAAAAGTGAAATGGAATATTGATGTTGATCCAACAGATTGCTGAGCCTACTGATTTTTAGCGCACTTATAATTCAAAACTATTTATCAATTTTGCGAACTACCTCATAAAAACGATTGGTATCACACTTTTTATGCAAACTAGGTAACAGTATCTATTCAAAAAGTGGGTAAAATAACAATTTAGAATATTTCTTGAATTAAAAAACCGTCGCATCTTTGTATTTTGGACAACGACGGTTTTTTTGCAACAAAAAAGCAATCGTTTAACCAAACCATCAGTACGGAGGTATGGGGTTTGCAACAGAATAATAAAGAGAGCGCACAAGCAACAATGAAAGATGTTGCTTTTGCTGCTGGCGTGTCAACAGCCACGGTGTCACGCACATTAATGAATCCAGAAAAAGTATCCTCACAAACCCGTCAAAAAGTTGAGCAAGCTGTTCTTGACGTGGGTTATTACCCACATAATTTGTCAAAAAACCTGAAACGTAACGAGTCAAAAACGATCCTCGTGATCGTCCCTAACATCAGTGATCCCTTTTTTACAGATGTTGTATGTGGCATTGAAGAAACCGCAGCTCAACACGGCTATCTTGTGTTAATTGGTGACTGTAAACACCAACAAAAACATGAAAATGCCTTTATTAATTTAATTATTACTAAGCAGATTGACGGCATGTTACTGCTTGGCTCTCATATCCCTTTTGATGTTTCTAAAGAAGAGCAAAAAAATCTTCCTCCTATGATCATGGCAAATGAATTTGCGCCAGAGCTTGAATTGCCAACCGTTCATATTGATAATTTGACTGCTTCTTTTAGAGCCACCCACTATCTACAACAGATGGGACATAAGCGTATTGCCTGTATTACTGGCCCTGAAGATATGCCACTATGTCGTTATCGCTTACAAGGTTATATTCAAGCTATGCGTAGAACCGGTGTCCCTCTACGCGAAGATTATATTATTAGAGGTGATTTTACCCACGAAAGCGGTACAGAAAGTCTGAAAAAGTTAATTTCGTTACCTGAACCACCGACAGCGGTATTCTGTCATAGCGATATTATGGCGATTGGTGTGATGTGGCAGGCTAAAAAACTTGGCTTACAATTACCTGACGATCTCTCTGTGATTGGCTTCGATAACCTTGATATTACGCGCTATAGCGAGCCTGCATTAACCACCATGGAACAGCCACGTTACCAAATTGGTCGTCAATCCATGTTGTTACTGCTTGATCAGTTACAAGGTAGACCTGTTGCACCCGGCTCTCGCCTATTAGATTGTGAGTTAATAGTAAGAGAAAGTGTCTGTCGGCTTAAAAGCTAGGCAAAAGACACTATGTTAAGTAACATATCGGTTGTGATACCTATTCATTTAATTATCAGCGAATCGAACTGTGGCACAACGAGACTATGTGGGACGAGGACAGTCATCTGCTCGTCGTAAAAAGACAACGAAAGGCAAAGGTAAAAAGGCGGCCAGTGGGTTGCCTTTAACCACACTTATTGTAGCAATTGCGCTTGTGGCGCTATTTGTTGGCGGCCTCTATTTTATTACCCATAATAAAAAAGAGGTTGTCGAACCAACGTCATCAAGTGCAGGGCAACAACCAACTAACAACTTACCACCTAAACCGCAAGAGCGTTGGCAATATATCAAAGAGCTTGAGAATCGACAGGTGGGGAACCCATTACAGCCACCAGCGACCTCTTCAGGGAGCCAGATTAATCCGAAAGCGACACTTTCACCGGAGCAATTACGTTTTTTACAACAAATTGAAGCGGATAAACGTCAACCGGCGGTAGAGTTACCAGAAGTGCCTTATAACGGTGAAGTACCACGTTCACAGGTTGTCATTACCCCACCGACAACCACCGCACCTTCGGTACAACCTTCGCAACCTTCAGCACCGGTAAAACAGGAGCCTGCACCTGCGATAACAACACCAAAACCTGCGACGACTGAAGCGCGCTTTTTAGTCCAATGCGGTTCATTTAAAACCAATGAACAAGCCGAATCTGTACGCGCAACCTTAGCATTTTCCGGTATCGAAAGCCGTGTGACCAAAGGAAATGACGGTTGGATCCGCGTTTTATCTGGCCCATTTAATAAAGAGCAAGCCAATACGCTAAGCCGTCAAGCTGCAGGCGCAGGTGTATCAGGTTGTATTCTTCGTACTGCGGGGGGTTGAAAAATAAAATTTCTCCCCCACCTATAAATCTAATTCACATAATGGGCTGTGTTTTTTCTGATATTAAAGCACAACCCACTTCTTTTTATTGATAAACCAGGGGCTGACTCATGACTACAATCGTAAGTGTTCGCCGTAATGGCCAAGTCGTAATCGGTGGTGATGGACAGGCGACGATGGGTAATACCGTCATGAAAGGCAATGTTCGCAAAGTACGCCGTCTTTATAACGACAAAGTGATTGCGGGATTTGCCGGCGGCACTGCTGATGCTTTCACGCTTTTTGAACTTTTTGAGCGTAAATTAGAGCTCCATCAAGGCCATTTAACTAAAGCCGCTGTTGAACTTGCGAAAGATTGGCGTACAGACAGAATGTTACGCAAACTAGAAGCATTACTGGCTGTGGCAGACGAAACAACATCTTTGATTATCACCGGTAACGGTGATGTTGTGCAGCCAGAAAACGATCTGATTGCTATTGGTTCTGGTGGCCCTTATGCACAAGCAGCGGCGAGAGCGATGTTAGAAAACACCGATCTAAGTGCACGCGAAATTGCGGAAAAAGCACTGAATATTGCCGGTGATATCTGCATCTACACCAACCATAATGTCAACTTTGAAGAAATCTCTTCAAAAGAGTAAGGATTTGAGAGCATGTCCGAAATGACTCCTCGCGAAATTGCCAGCGAACTCGACAGATTTATTATTGGTCAAGATAAGGCCAAACGTGCGGTTGCTATTGCACTGCGTAACCGCTGGCGTCGCATGCAGCTTGATGAAGCGCTGCGTCATGAAGTAACCCCAAAAAATATTTTGATGATTGGACCTACAGGGGTAGGTAAAACTGAAATTGCACGTCGCTTAGCAAAATTAGCCAATGCACCTTTTATCAAAGTCGAAGCCACAAAATTCACTGAAGTGGGTTATGTAGGTAAAGAAGTCGATTCTATTATCCGCGATTTAACTGATTCTGCTGTTAAAATGGTACGTAGCCAAGCGATTGAAAAAAATCGTTACCGTGCTGAAGAAATGGCAGAAGAGCGTATTCTTGATGTACTGATCCCACCAGCAAAAAATAACTGGGGAGTCACAGAATCGGCATCATCCTCAGAGCCTTCAGCAGCGCGCCAAGCGTTCCGTAAGAAACTCCGTGAAGGCCAATTAGACGACAAAGAGATTGAAATTGAATTAGCGGCTACCCCAATGGGTGTTGAAATTATGGCACCTCCAGGTATGGAAGAGATGACTAATCAATTACAATCCATGTTCCAAAATTTAGCGGGACAAAAGCAAAAAGCGCGTAAGATGAAAATCAAAGAAGCGTTTAAACTGATTGTCGAAGAAGAAGCCGCTAAACTGGTTAATCCTGAAGAGTTAAAACAACAAGCCATCGATGCAGTTGAGCAACATGGTATCGTGTTTATTGATGAAGTAGATAAAATCTGTAAACGTGGTGGTCAAAGCTCTGGCCCTGATGTTTCTCGTGAAGGTGTACAACGTGACCTATTACCACTGGTAGAAGGTTGCACCGTATCCACTAAGCACGGTATGGTGAAAACAGATCATATTCTGTTTATTGCCTCAGGCGCATTCCAAGTCTCTAGTCCTTCAGACTTAATTCCTGAGTTACAAGGCCGTCTGCCTATTCGTGTTGAACTACAAGCGCTGACTGCAGAAGATTTTGAGCGTATCCTTACTGAGCCAAATGCATCATTAACAAAACAGTATCAAGCATTAATGGCTACCGAAGGGGTAAGCATTAACTTTAGCCAAGACGGTATTCGCAAAATTGCCGAATCTGCATGGCGTGTAAATGAAACCACTGAAAACATCGGTGCACGTCGTCTACATACGGTATTAGAGCGTTTAATGGAAGAAATTTCCTATGATGCGAGTGAACGTCAAGGCGAAACTATTCTTATTGATGCAGAATATGTGAAACAGCATCTGGATGAGCTTGTAGCAGATGAAGATCTGAGTCGATTTATTTTATAATCAACTTATGCGATCCTTAATCAGCAATATTAACGTGGGAGGCTTGCCTCCCATTCTTATTTTTATAATAACAACGAACATGAGTATTGAATTTCAGCATGAGCGCTCAACATTCCATTAGCCGGACACAAGCCTGGCTTGAAAGTTTACGACCCAAAACCCTACCTTTAGGGTTAATTGCTATTGTGACAGGCTCCGCCTTAGCGTATTGGACGGGTCATTTTGAGCTACCTATTGCATTACTGGCGATTTTAACTGCTGGCACACTACAAATTCTCTCTAACTTAGCGAATGACTATGGTGATGCCGTTAAAGGGACAGATACTGAAGAGCGATTAGGGCCACTGCGTGGAATGCAAAAAGGGGTTATCACCCCTGCTCAAATGAAAAAAGCCTTAATTATCAATGTAATTATCTCCTGTATTTCAGGTATCGCCTTGATAATTGTCGCCTGTAAAAAACCCGAAGATGCTATTGGCTTTTTAGTGATGGGCTTATTGGCTATCGTGGCTGCCATTACCTATACCGTAGGGAAACGCCCTTATGGCTATATGGGATTGGGCGATATTTCGGTATTAATTTTCTTTGGCTGGCTAAGTGTGATTGGCACTTATTATTTGCAAGCTAATGCTTTTAATATTGTGACACTACTGCCTGCCACCGCCTGCGGACTGCTCTCGGTCGCAGTACTTAACATTAACAATATGCGTGATCTTGAAAACGACATTCAAGCCGGTAAAAATACCTTGGCGGTGCGTTTGGGGGCTTCTGGCTCACGGATTTACCACACCTGCGTGATTGCCATAGCCATTATCTGTTTGATTGTGTTCACCCTGATTTATATGCACCGTTGGACGGCGTGGCTATTTTTATTAGCCGTTCCCATGCTATTACTGCATATTAAACGCGTTAATGCCGATCTTAGTGGCGAAGCCATGCGACCACTGCTTGAACATATGGTCAAAGCGGCGCTGTTAACCAATATTCTTTTTTCTTTAGGTTTAGTTTTAGAGTAATTTACCGCTATTGTTGATTTGACTCACTGAATTGTCAGTGAGTCTTTTGCCAACACCCCCTGTTAAGGGATATACTGGACTTTCCTGAGGCAACCTGACGTAAATCCTATGAAATATGATACTTCTGAACTCTGTGATATCTATCAAGAAGATATCAATGTCGTAGAACCGCTTTTCTCAAACTTTGGTGGTCGTAGCTCCTTTGGTGGACAAATTACCACTGTCAAATGTTTTGAAGATAATGGTCTGCTTTATGACTTACTAGAAGAAAACGGTAAAGATCGTATTCTATTAGTTGATGGCGGTGGCTCTGTCCGCAAAGCGCTAGTCGACGCTGAATTGGCGCAACTGGCGGTACTCAACGAATGGGAAGGTATTGTTGTTTATGGTGCAGTACGCCAAGTGGACGCTTTATCTGAGCTTGATTTAGGCATTCAAGCGATGGCTGCCATTCCTGCAGGTTGCCCAAGTGAAGGCATCGGCGACAGTGATATCCGCGTAAACTTTGGTGGTGTTACTTTCTTCTCCGGTGATTATCTTTATGCTGATAATACTGGCATTATCTTATCTGAAGAGCCTTTAGGCTTAGATGATGACGATTTAGATGATGATTTATTAGAAGAATAATAGACCATTCTCTTATTAACAAAGATAACGCATAAAGCGACAAAAGCCACTTTATCAGTGGCTTTGTTTTTAACTGGTGAAAACGGTGGACGATTATTGTACGTCTTCCATTTTTCCTAGCAGAGCACGTAAACGCTCTTGCCAGCTTGATTGCTCTTGTTTCAGCTCTTCGTTTTCACGAACCAAAGCTTCTCTTGATTCTCTTGCGCCCTGCACTTCTTGATTCAGTGCATCATTTTTCTCTTTTAGCTCTTCAATTTCCATCTGTAATAATGTGATGGTATCTAGTGCTTGTTGTACTTTTGACTCTAATTTTTCAAAAACTTCAAATGACATACTGTAATCCCCCATATAATCGATACTCCCGATTGTAAGTAGCCTATCAACAACTGTCTAGCATCTTCCGTGGAATTACCTGCTTTTTTCAATTTAACAAAAATACTGGTCTGATCACACTCCTAGTGTTGTACAAGTCACTATTTAAGAGCGTTTTCACTCATTTTCATGATGGGACACACAAAATTCAATTTCGCTTATTCTCGTTTACGCTCATTAACGATAAATTTACAGTTATCTTTTCAATACGAAAAGAATACTAACAATTAAAATCACCCTCTTTCAGGATAGAATATATGAGCCAGACGAAAACCTCTCTTATGGGTCAATGCATTTCCGAGTTTATCGGTACTGCATTGCTAGTCTTCTTTGGTCTTGGTTGTGTTGCAGCAGCACGTATCGCAGGCGCTCAACTCGGTCTTTGGGAGATAAGTATTATCTGGGGCTTAGGTGTTGCCTTAGCCGTTTACCTTACTGCGGGTACCTCTGGTGCTCACCTCAACCCGGCGGTCACAGTCGCATTCTGGTTGTTTGCGTGCTTTGAACGTAAAAAAGTTATCCCTTATATTGTTGCACAAATGTTAGGTGGTTTTTTTGCCGCCGCTGTTGTGTACTTTATGTATTACAATTTATTTATCGACTACGAACAGGTCAACGGAATTGTACGAGGATCACAAGAAAGCCTCTTTACTGCAGGCGTCTTCTCTACTTACCCTGCAGCCCAAATCTCTGTGATCCACGCATTTTTTATCGAAGTAATTATTGCCGTTATTCTCGTTGGCTTAATTTTAGCCTTAACAGATGATGGTAACGGTGTACCTCGTGGGCCTTTAGCACCATTACTTATCGGTATTCTGATTGCGGTTATCGGTGGTGCATTTGGTCCATTAACTGGATTCGCCTTAAACCCTGCCCGTGATTTTGGGCCAAAATTAGTCGCATTCTTTGCCGGATGGGGTGATATTGCTTTAACAGGTGGACGCGATATTCCTTATTTCTTAGTCCCACTCATTGCTCCAATGATTGGGGGTATTTTAGGCGCACTTGCTTATCGTAAACTTATTGGCCGTCACTTACCTTGTGATACCTGCAAAATTGAAAACGACAAATAACGATGCAAGCAATATCGTTGATTATGAAAACAGGTTACTAACATGACAACAGAAACAAACAAATCGAATAGTGAAAAAAAATATATCGTTGCTCTGGATCAGGGAACAACCAGTTCACGCGCTGTCGTAATCGATCATGACGCCAACATTGTTAGCATCTCACAACGCGAATTTACCCAAATTTATCCTAAGCCCGGCTGGGTTGAGCACGATCCAATGGAAATCTGGGCAACTCAAAGCGCAACGCTAATTGAAGTATTGGCCAAAGAAGACATCCCTTCTGATCATGTTGCCGGTATCGGTATTACCAACCAACGTGAAACGACTATCGTCTGGGAAAAAGAGACCGGTAAACCTATCTATAATGCTATCGTGTGGCAATGTCGCCGTACTGCAGACTTTTGTACTCGCTTAAAAGATCAAGAAGGGGTTGAAGAGTACATTCGTCAAAATACTGGGCTTATGGTTGACCCCTATTTTTCAGGCACCAAATTAAAATGGATCCTCGATAATGTTGAAGGCGCTCGTGAACGAGCAGAAAAAGGAGAGTTACTCTTTGGTACCGTTGATACTTGGTTAGTCTGGAAAATGACACAAGGTCGTGTTCACGTAACAGATTATACCAACGCTTCACGTACTATGTTGTTTAATATTCACTCTTTAGATTGGGATCAAAAAATCCTCGATCTGCTGAATATTCCCCGCAATATGCTACCTAAAGTGGTGCCTTCTTCTGAAGTTTATGGTCAAACCAACATTGGTGGTAAAGGTGGTACACGTATTCCTATCGCCGGTATGGCTGGTGACCAACAAGCGGCACTCTATGGTCAGCTCTGTGTACAAAGCGGTATGGCAAAAAACACCTACGGAACAGGCTGCTTCTTGCTGATGAATACAGGTAAAGAAGCCGTGCGCTCTAACCACGGTCTATTAACCACTATCTGCTGTGGCCCACGTGGTGAAGTAAACTATGCCTTAGAAGGTGCGGTCTTCGTCGGTGGTGCTTCCATTCAGTGGCTACGTGATGAGCTAAAATTAATTGATGAAGCAACTGACTCAGAATACTTTGCCACTAAAGTTAATGACACCAACGGTGTTTATGTCGTACCTGCATTTACTGGCTTAGGTGCACCTTATTGGGATCCGTATGCCCGTGGCGCTATCTTCGGTTTAACCCGTGGCGCTAACCGTAATCATATTATTCGAGCTACTTTAGAATCTATCGCTTATCAAACCCGCGATGTCCTTGATGCGATGCAAGCAGACTCCGGAGCACGCTTACAAGCACTACGTGTAGATGGTGGTGCCGTTGCCAATAACTTCTTAATGCAGTTCCAATCTGACATCTTAGGTACCCGTGTTGAACGTCCTGTGGTACGTGAAAGTACTGCGTTAGGGGCTGCGTTCCTTGCAGGCCTTGCGGTAGGTTTCTGGTCTGATCTGGAAGAGGTAAAAAATAAAGCCGAGATTGATAAAGAATTCCGCCCAGGTATTGAAACCACAGAGCGTAATTATCGTTATAACGGCTGGAAAAAAGCGGTTGCCCGTGCACAAGAATGGGAAGATCGCGGTTAATCGCTAATCCCCCCTATGAGAGAGAAGTCGCCTAGGCGACATAAAACAAATGCCGATAGTAGGTATTACACTATCGGCATTTTTATTGGCGAAAACTTAAAGGCAGTCATTAAACCGTATTCTGCTGATGACTAAAACGGTGTGATAACGGGATCCAACACAACATAATAGCCACTGACATAATAAACATAATCATTCCTAAGCTAAATTGATTATGTTGTGGCAATAGTGCAGAGAACCAGGTTGCTATCCCTGAGCCAACATTTTGCAATCCGCCCACCAACGCACCAGCCGCTCCGGCTAAATAAGGGAATGGCTCCATCGCCCCTGTCGTTGCCAGCGGAAATAGCATCCCAGCGCCAAAGAAAAACAGGGCAGCGGGCACCAGTAAAGTCCAAATATTAATAATATTCAGCCAGCCGGGAAGCCACATTAAAATACCTGCCGCTACACAGCAAAATACGGAGTGCCACATCAATTGCACAAAGGTTTTACCTTCACGCCCTGCGTACCACGCACCAAAGAAGGCCGCGGGAATAGGTAAAATAAATAGAATACTGATAGTAATACTATTTAAACCCAACACGCCTCCCATCAACACACCGCTGGAAGCTTCAAATACGGCAATACCTGATAATGCACAAATCAACATGATCAAAAAGGCACTAAAAGTACTGTTGGACAGCAATAAATAAAAAGATGACAACATACTGCGTCTTTCAGCCTGTACAGGTCGGGTTTCTGGCATCCAGTGATACATACTAAAGAGTACACTTCCTCCTAATAATAATAGGAAGATATAACAGGCATGCCAGCCAAAGAAGTGCGCCACCACCCCACCGATCATCGGCGCTAAGAGTGGGCTGACTAACACCCCCATATTTAATAAGCTATTTGCATAGCGTAACGCAGTACCGGTATAGAGATCACGAGGCTGAGTACGGGTCATTACCCCTGCTACCCCAGTCCCCATTCCTTGTAAGGTACTGGCGATCACTAAGGTAGTTAAGTTCTGTGAAAAAATAGCCACGATCGTCGCTAAACAGAAAATACTCATCCCCACTAAAATAACCGGACGACGCCCTACTCGGTCAGAAATAGGGCCATAAATTAATTGTGAAAAACCATAAGAAAACAGATATGCGCCCATTACTTGCTGTACAGCACCTGTTGGCTCACCAAAATAGACAGCCATATCAGCAATCACAGGAACATAAATCGTCTGTGTCATTTGACCGACAGCAACCAGTGCAATAATCAGTAATAACAGATTTGCATGTTCTAACTTTCTCATTTCTTTTCTTTGCTCAGAAATTAAAAATTAACCGATTAACGGACAGGAAAGTGCTACAGAGCTTTGATAAAATAAACTCTGCAAAATGCACTTGCGCTAAATAATGAGACTAAGGTAACAAATCTAGCAAAATTTGCGAAGTAGTCAGCCATTTTTATTTCGTCAACGATGTCAGTGAAAAACACCATCGTTGTCAATATAAATGTACATTTTGTATTAACGATTAACGAAACTACAGATTAATATCGCCATCACATCATCTTGATAAATAAAAACGCCCTTCCTCTTTAGAATAAATTATCGACATAAGCGCTTTCCTAAAAAGGAGATAAGAGATTATGGCAAATTGGGTCACTGGAAAAGTCATTCAAGTTAAGTATTGGACAGATACATTAATCAGTTTAGTTGTACACGCCCCTATCGATAAGTTTACAGCAGGTCAATTTGCCAAACTGGCACTCGAAATTGACGGTGAACGTATACAACGCGCCTACTCTTATGTTAACTCCCCGCAAGATCCCAACTTAGAGTTCTATCTAGTCACTGTACCTGAAGGTAAACTCAGCCCACGCTTAGCGGCGTTAACTGTTGGTGATGAACTCTTAGTGACAGAACAAGCCAGTGGCTTTTTTGTTTTAGAAGAGGTACCTAGCGCGAATACCTTATGGATGTTATCAACAGGTACGGCGATCGGGCCATTTCTCTCTATTTTACAACTTGGTGATGATCTCGACCGTTTCGAAAATATTGTTTTAGTCCATGCAGTACGCTACGCCCGTGATTTAAGCTATCTACCATTAATGGAGCAGTTAGCTGAACGCTACCAAGGGAAACTGCGTATCCAAACTATTGTCAGCCGTGAAAATCATATAGGTTCACTAACCGGGCGCATTCCAGCATTAATTGAAAGTGGTGCATTAGAAAAAACCGTAGGATTAACCATTTCCCCAGAAGAGAGCCATATTATGCTATGTGGTAATCCAGAAATGGTAAGAGACACGCAACAGTTACTGAAAACACAGCGTGATATGAGAAAACATTTACGCCGTAAACCGGGACATATCACCAGTGAACAGTATTGGTAATGACAACATCAGGGCTGAATAGCACTTTATTCAGCCCTGACTGTTTAGCAGTTACACACTTTAACGAAAAATTGAGTAATCAACCTTTTCAGTCGTGGCACCAAAATAGTTTTCTCCTTGGGTGCCAATAAACACCCCACAATCTAACAACATGATCATCATAATAAATGATGGGAGAAAACGACCTATCGCCCACTGCCAAAAGGGCTCTAAACTACTGGTATCAGTCAATCCTAGCATCACCGCCAGCAACAATAGTAACAGCCATGCACCACGTTTATTTCTATCGTGAAGTCGCTTAGTAAAAATGGCACATAACGGATATAAAATAGCCAGTGAAATTATCCCCACCAGCACAGCAGGCAATGAATAGTGTTGATTAACTATATATAATCCGCAAAACAGCACAAAACAGAGTGCAAAACCCGCCCAAAAGTCACGGCGTCCAATTCGCCCTTTGAATGAAAAGGCCCAATGTTGTAAGGTCATTAATAATTTCTCAATATAGACTTATTTTAGTGAATTAAGCTGTCCATTTAACATCAAATAATACAGAGTGATTTTATAATATTCTATCGCACAACAGACCAAGGAGGACAGATGATAAAAAAAAGCACGCTTACTCAGTTAGCGCTTATCATAATAAGCATCGCTTTATCTTTGCCAACCCTTGCTATGGCAGCGTCGCCCTCTATTGCTCATCAACCCCCAACTAAAGATGATATTCTTTACCTTAAACAGGATGCCCCTGTTTTTGAAACCACCATTCCGGAGATAAGAGCTAAATTCAATCAAAATAATGCGTCGTTATTTCTCAATGAATATAAAATTATCACCAACAACGATATTACTATTCCGTTAGTCAGGGCCGCGACACGAATAACCCCTTATTTATACTCATCAGCCGTATTAGAGCGTGGCAGTGAAAAAATTAAGAGTCTACAGCTCACCCTGATCCATACACTTGATACGCCACAAATCGAAAAAGAGCATCAAGATACTGCAATGCGCTATATCACTGCATTAGTGACACAGTTTGATCCCTCCATTAATGCAGCGCAAATTCAAGAGGTGCTCAATTTATTTGCTGTTAAACAAGATGTGCCTGCTTATATTAGCCATAATGTCGGTGCTATTCGCTATATTATTGCCCACGAGGACAATCAACTAACGACCTTTGCCATTGAACCGATTAAGCTTTCACTCAATAGCAATATCGATTCAGCTATTCCGTGATAAAAAACAAAGCTATTCTATTCAATGTTCTCTATACTGTTGTGCATCAACAGAATTTGAGTTTATCGATAAATTAAATTTAAACCACTCGGTTGGAGGAAAAGTTATGCGCCATCCATTAGTCATGGGTAACTGGAAACTTAACGGCAGCATTCATATGGTTCATGAATTAATCGCTGCATTACGTAAAGAAATCAGCGGTGTTGCTGGATGTGATGTTGCTATTGCACCACCAACAGTTTATCTATGCCAAGCTCGTCATGAAATCGGTGGAAGCCGTATTGCGTTAGGTGCCCAAGATACCGGTGTTAACTTATCTGGTGCTTTCACTGGCGAAACTTCCCCAGAAATGCTGAAAAACGTTGATGTTAAATACGTGATCATCGGTCACTCTGAACGTCGCACTTACCATAAAGAATCTGATGAATTTATCGCACAAAAATTTGGTGTGTTAAAAGAGTTAGGCTTAACACCTGTGTTATGTATCGGTGAAACAGAAGCAGAAAACGAAGCTGGTAAAACACAAGAAGTGTGCGCACGTCAAATCGACGCGATTTTAAATGCACATGGTGCACAAGCATTCAAAGATGCAGTGATCGCTTATGAACCTATTTGGGCGATCGGTACAGGTAAATCAGCAACGCCTGCACAAGCACAAGCGGTACATAAATTTATTCGTGATCATATCGCTAAACAAGATGCGGCTATCGCTGAGCAAGTCATTATTCAATACGGCGGTTCAGTCAACGATAAAAACGCAGCAGAGCTATTTAGCCAACCTGATATCGACGGTGCATTAGTTGGTGGCGCGTCACTGAAAGCAGATGCCTTTGCCGTTATCGTGAAAGCAGCAGCAGAAGCGAAAGCGAAAAAATAACTTTGATAGCAAATCGTTATCTTACCGATAAATAACTATCACGAAAATCACCTTACTGCGTCTTAACAGAAGGTGATTTTTTTATGCGTTACTCATTAATCACGTCGGCTGATTTCATCAAATATTCCCCCGGTGGCAAAATGGGTTTGTTGCGCTGATTGCCAATCGCCAAAAAGCTCATCAATAGTGAATAATTGCAGGGTTGGAAAACGTTTTTGATATTTCTCAGCAATGCTTTTATCTCTTGGACGATAATAGTTTTTAGCAGCAATTTCTTGCCCTTGAGGTGAATAAAGATACTCTAAATAAGCGGTTGCCACTTCCCGCGTACCTCGCTTATCAACCACTTTATCCACCACAGAGACGGTTGGCTCTGCCAAAATAGAGACGGAAGGGGTGACTATTTCAAACTTATCTGTGCCTAACTCATTAATCGCCAGTAGCGCTTCATTTTCCCATGCAATTAACACATCACCAATACCACGCTCAACAAAAGTATTTGTCGCGCCTCTCGCGCCGGAGTCTAAGACTTCAACCTGTTGATACAGTGACTTTACAAAGGCTTTCGCTTTTTCACTGTCTTGCTGATTGGCCTTTAATCCATATCCCCATGCAGCCAGATAATTCCATCTTGCTCCACCGGAGGTTTTAGGATTAGGTGTGATAATCGATACACCGGGTTTAATTAAAGAGTCCCAGTCGATTATCTGTTTCGGATTACCTTTTCTCACTAAAAAAACAATGGTTGAGGTGTAAGGTGCTGAGTTATCAGGTAAGCGAGTGATCCACTGCTTATCTATACGTCCTCTCTGTGCAATGGCATCAATATCATAAGCTAATGCGAGGGTGACAATATCCGCTTCAATACCATTAATTACGGCGGTTGCCTGTTTACCAGAGCCACCATGAGATTGACGAATAGTCACATGATCGCCGGTTTTTTGTTGCCAATATTGACTAAATGCGTGGTTATATTGTTGATAAAGCTCTCGAGTCGGATCGTAAGAGACATTTAATAACTGAATATCCTTCGCCCAGATGCTTTGTGTAAACAGTGCCGTCAGCGCTAGCGTCGTCAATAATCCCCATCGTTTTAACATCGTTATCTACCCCTATCCTATTTCTAGTTGGTTTATTTGTTTTGTTTAACTAGGCTGACAGAAAGATTTATAACGATGAAATAATAAAAAACAGACTGTTATACGTAACAGCTATATAGTTGAGAAAACGGGGACTCACACAGTCATTACCCATCGGATAAGAGAAGAAAAGCGCGTAGAATGAAATGTTTTCACTCGGGAAGCTGTTCTGATACAAGCTTATATTGCATCAGAACAGTCCACGAATAAGGATATAACTCAGAAAGGCTCTGGTAATAGAGTAAAACTATGGCTTAATACAGTTTTTTCGCAGTTTCATACCAATCGGCTTTAAAGACACGTTTCATATTCATAACCGCATCAATAATATCATGGTGAACCAGTTTTTCATTTTGGATCCCAACACAACGACCACCATAACCTTCAAGTAGCAGTTGTACCGAGTAAGCACCCATACGAGAGGCTAAAATACGATCGTAAGCAACCGGAGAGCCGCCACGTTGAATATGGCCTAATACAGTGGCACGTGTTTCATGTTTGGTTTCTGCTTCAATAAAACGTGCTAGCTCATGTACATCACACACATGTTCAGTAATTGCCACGATAGCATGACGTTTACCACGCTCAATACCCGCTTTAATTTCTGCTAATAATTCATCACGATCAAAAGGTAATTCGGATTCAGGCAACACTACGAACTCACAACCCCCCGCAATAGCAGCGGATAAGGTTAAATCACCACAATAACGTCCCATCACTTCAACGATAGAGATACGTTTATGCGATGTTGAGGTATCACGTAAGCGGTCAATCGCTTCTACCGCCGTTTCTAACGCCGTGAAATAGCCAATAGTGTAATCAGTACCCGCAACGTCATTATCAATGGTGCCCGGTAAACCAATACATGGGAAACCTGCTTCAGTTAATTTTTTCGCCCCCAGATAAGAACCATCACCCCCGATAACCACCAGTGCATCTAGCTCATTTTGCTTCATATTTTCAATAGCAACGGCACGCACATTATCTTCGCGGAATTCAGGGAAACGCGCTGAGCCTAAAAAGGTACCACCACGGTTGATCATGTCTGACACACTAAAGCGATCGAGTTTTTTCATACGGTTTTCATATAAGCCCATATAGCCATCAAAAATACCGTACACTTCTAAACCTTCGCTGAGTGCTGCACGGACAACACCACGGATCGCGGCATTCATACCCGGTGCATCACCACCACTTGTTAAAACCCCAATTCTTTTGATCCCATTAACCATGATTACCTCTGATTCTTATTCGATATCATTATTGCAATATATTGTTGGAATAACTGTTATCTTAATACCGGCTTCACGAACGTAATCCACCGATATCTCAAATGCTGAATTGATTCAACAACCCCATTGTACGCATATTTTTTATCACTTCATCATCAACGTACATTTTTTTTTATAAACTTGATGCGCATTAAATTAATTGAGTAGCCTGTATAAATACTATACTAGTCTATCGTCTCTGTATTACACCGATAAGTTAACACTTTTTATACAGATACTTTACAGCCTTTTGCTATCTATCTCAAAAAACAGTGTGTTAGCCATATATAGCTATCAACATATCACATAAAGTGTAATGGGCTTATTGACTGTTTGCTTAACACTTTGCGCGCTGTTATCGATACTTTTGTGTTATTCGGCATAAATAGAAAAAGCGCTCACCCTACACAATTGTGACTGATGACAAAAATTTTGCGTTAATTTACCGTTTATACAATAAGGCTGATACAGTATAACAAACAGTACAGTAGGAGGTTTTATGTTTGATTTAACGGGTAAAATTGCTTTAGTTTCCGGCGGAGCAAAAGGTATTGGTAAAGGCATTGTTAGCGCATTAAAAAACAGCGGTGCACAGGTTATTATTGCTGATATTGATGATGTAGCAGGTAACGCAACCAAAGAAGCACTTGGTGTTGATTTTATGCACCTTGATGTCACCTCTCAAGCAGCCTGTGAACAAGTAGTCAATGATATTGTTAAACAGTATGGCAAACTCGATATTCTTTGCTCTAATACCGGTATTTTCCCCCAAGCGACAATTAAAGAGATGAGCGAAGCTGATTGGGATAAAATGCATACCGTCAATTTAAAAGGGATGTTTTTCTTAGTAAAAGCAGCCCTTGCGGTAATGGAAAAACAACAATATGGCCGTGTGATCATCACCTCTTCTATTACAGGCGCCATTACTGGCTATCCGGGCTGGAGCCATTATGGAGCAAGCAAAGCAGGTCAGTTAGGCTTTATGCGCAGTGCTGCACTAGAATATGCACGCCACGGTATTACCATTAATGCCGTTATGCCCGGCAATATTTTAACCGAAGGCTTACAAGCCCAAGGAGAGACGTATCTTAATCAAATGAAGGCCTCTATCCCAACCCATACCTTAGGGGAGCCTGAAGATATCGGCTATGCCGCCGCATTTTTTGCCTCTAATGAAGCAAAATATATTACCGGTCAAACCATTATTGTCGATGGCGGCCAGATTTTACCTGAATCTCCAGAGGCGTTGTTGTAATATATTTAAGGGTAGAATAATAACCTACCCTTATTTTTAATTATAATTATATAAATTTTTGAGTTATAACGGCTTAATTGAATTATTGCGTTTTTTAATAAAAAACAGGTTTAGTATCATGAAAATACTTCATTTAATTAATTTACAAGGGTTTGGTGGTGCTGAACGTTTGTTTATTGAATATTTAAAAAATAGCTCATTTCAAAATGAGATCTTGTGCACCAGTAACTCTTTAAATAAAAATCTGATCCCTGAGCTTAAGCAATTCGATATAAAATACGCTAATAAAATCGCTTCTACTAAAATAAAATATCCTGCTTTTTTAAGAAAATATGTCTTAACAAAAAAAATAGAAGCAAGTAAAGCCGATGTCACTCTAGTTTGGGATTTCGTCCCAAGATTATCTAGAAAGCCCAAGAATACTAGCTTGGTCTACTATGATCATGGTTGTTCTTGGCGCTATCCTCTTAACAAAAAAACATTAAGCTTTTTTGGTATGCTCAATAATGCTATCGCGATATCTACAGCATCTAAACGTGTTATGGAGTTAAGATTCAATACGACATATACGCCTAAAAAAGTCATTAATCGTCTACCACTAAAGTCTAGTAACATAGCTAAAAAATTGCACAATAATCAAATTACGCTAGGAACAGCCTCTCGCTTAGTAGGACTAAAGGGGATCGGAATTAGTATTCTCTGTCTATCAGAATTAATAAAATTAAATATAAAGGCAAAGTTAATTATTGCTGGTGATGGTGAACAAAGGACAGAATTAGAACAATTAGCAAGACAAAATAATGTACAAAACCATATCAGCTTTATTGGCTATCAATCAGATATGGATAAATTTTATTCAGATATCGATATTTATTTAAGTACACCAGTAACAGAGCCTTTTGGTTTATCTTGCATTGAAGCTTTAGCTCAAGGTATCCCTGTTATCTATCCTAATATTGACGGACAACCCGAAGCAATAAAAGATAAGTATTGCGGTCTAGGTATTGCTCCCAATTTATCTATTGATGAATATCATAAATTAACAAATTTAGATATCAACTTCCCCTATAAAGTTTATGATCCTATCTCAGATACATTAATTTTACCCAAATTAATATCTCCCCAAAACTGTGCTACGGCTATAATAGAAATAATGAATAATTATACTAACTTTAGCCAGAATGCGATTGAATGGTCAAAAGAAACGACAGATTACAATCTATTTATTAAAGAATTTGAAAGTACGATAAGAGATAGTCAAATATAGCTAAAATATAAAGAATAGAATAAAGGATAATAATATCCTTTATTCATATCAACTCAACTTTAATGCAGATAATAAACGATTTTCAAAGTTTTCATCATTAAATTTAGTAATAGCATTTTTTATTTCATTATGCGTAGGCAATAAACGCCCATCAATAATACTTTGTAAGTGATTAGCTAAACTAGCTACATCCTTTACTGGGTACAGTAATCCATTCGATTCAGGCGTTATAATATCTTCAGGACCGGTTGGGCAATTAGAGCTAATACAAAAAATACCATAAGAAGAAGCTTCACATAACACCATGGGAAACCCTTCAGATATTGATGTCAATACTAATGTAGACGTATATTTTATATTCCTCTTAATATATGACCAAACATCTTTTTGCCAACCATGCCAGTTGATCTTAGTGGCTATTTTTAATTCTAGTGCTAAGCTTTTTAAAAAATCGGTATCTTCTCCATCCCCAACAATATCAAGCGTCCAATCGCCATTCAATTTGGAAAGCGCATAAAATAATTCATTAACATTTTTAGGAGCATACGCAACCAATCTTCCAACATATAGAAATCTTATCTTATCATTTCTTGGTATAATTATATTATTTTCTGTTATGGGATTATAAATAGTAAATATATTCTCTCTATCTATCCCCATATCAAGCATATACCGAGTTATACCCGAACTAATCGATAAATGATAATCAGCCTTATGTAAATAAATTGATTTATATAAATTATTTAATGAAAAATGTATCCATGAGTAAATATAAACTTTACTTCTAACAATTTTTCTTGCTAAATTAGCAATATAGCAACACACCGTATCATAAGAAATAATAATGTCTGGCTTTTCTTGTTTAAGAATTCTTGCTAACTGAACTGCATAGCTCATCCTTCTTAACTTAGTATTTTTTATCTTAGAAGATAGCCTTCTATATTTACAATCAACTAACCAATCATCATTAACTTTATTATCCCCTTCATTAAAAAAGATAAACTCCGAGTGGATAGCATGCGATGCCAATATATTTATAGATTTTTTAAAAACGGTTTCCATACCACCAAATCCACCTAAATTATAACCAATAATTAATACTTTTTTCATTATAAAAATAAACCATACATTAAAAATGTTTGTTGATTATATTAGAACTCTATAGAGATTACTATTTCAATGCATTATATGTATTGCATAAATAAAAACGCAAAAAAAAGCCCCTCTCCAGAGGGGTTAATTATTCAGTTACGTTAAACATATCGACATCAAAGTCCTGCTAGCTCAATCAACGTATCCGGTCTTTTTTCAACCATTTTAAGTAGTAAAACCGCTTGAGATAAATTCTATTTTTCACGTACTGCTTTTACTTCTGCTGACGTCATAGAAAGAGGCTTAACATTAATACGGTGAGTCTTTAGTGTTTTTTTCCCTTCATTAAATTCACTCCACGCATTCATTCCTTCTTGAAGCTCAGAAAAAATATCACGTTTAGTCATGATCCCCCCTTTTTTTAATCATTTCTAACATTGCTCTCAGCTGTTCACGTTTAGTTATTGTTAAATCATCAGCAATGTTTTTACCGTAAATAAAAATTTAGAATTTGTACCTAAAAACAAAGAACAAAACTGACAAAAAAACGTTATTACATTTTTATCCTTTCTTTTTTCATAGAGGTTAGACAGAAATAAAAAGTAGGTGGTATTACTTTACCGAAGTATAGTCGCAAGAAACGGGAAAGAAGCCACTAATTTAACCCACTAAAAAGTAAAGAGGAAATCTAGCATTTATAAGTCTTTAAAATGTCCACAAAGTGTCCACGGACAGCCAAAAACGTCCACCTTTAAAGACTTTTCTAGACTTTCATTACCCTTAAAAATGAAATTTAACTCTTTGTTTTAAAAGGAATGATAAACAAAAGGGCAAAAAAAAGCCCCTCTCCAGAGGGGCTGCAAAAGACAGGGATGGTGTCTATGGCAAGGAAAAAACTTCGTTGTTGCTACTTACTCTCTAACTAGGTACTGCTTTACTACACTCTTACTACATTACTAAAGGACTTTACTTAATCACTAATTAGCTTTCTCTTGAGTTTGCTGGTTTTGCTGACTAACAGAAGAGACTCGCTGTTGATAATTCTTTTCTAGCTGCGCTTTTTGCTCAGGGGTTAATAGCTGATACATTTGATTATGAACTTTCGCTATTTCAACTCGGCGCTCTATTGCTTGTTTGTCCATATCTTGTATTTGCGCTCTTACCGCTGCTTCATCAAACTTATCCGCGGTAATTAGCTTATGCATATTTTCGTGACGCTGACGAAAATCACTGTTATTAAAACGATCTTGATGATGCTGGCGCATTAAATCGCGCATTTGAGTGCGTTGTTGCTCTGTTAATGTAATACCATTAAACATACGCGACTCACCGAAATTATTGTTACCCATCATATGGCCACGTTGTCCACGATGACCTCGGTTATCACGTCCATCATGCATACCGTAACCGTATCCACAATGGTAATTATCATTATACTGTTGTTGCCCAGCAGGCTGATTATTTGTATTTGATGTTTCAGCCATTACTACCGTCGGAGCTACTAAAAACATTGATGCTAGTGCAACCATTGCTACTTTACGCATTGTCCCACTCCTCATTCGGTTATAATACCGACTTATTAATGCTGACCTAAATATGTGTAATTGTTCTCGATGTGGATTACTATACCTTTACGGCTGCAAACTAGCGTCAGAGCGTGTAAAAGAACGTAAAGTCATAGATTCGCGCTATTTATTATCGTATTTTTCTCTTGGAGGAATTGACGAATGCATAAAATCTTATTAGTGGATGACGATCGCGAATTAACCTCGCTATTGAAAGAACTACTTGAAATGGAAGGCTTTAATGTTGTGCTCGCCACTGACGGCGAACAGGCCTTAAAACTTCTGGACGCGTCTATTGACTTGTTATTACTGGATATCATGATGCCACGTAAGAACGGGATCGAGACACTTAAAGAGTTACGCCAAAATTTCCAAACACCTGTCATTATGTTAACGGCAAGAGGCAGCGATCTTGATCGTGTTCTTGGCCTAGAGCTGGGAGCAGATGACTATTTACCTAAGCCATTTAACGATAGAGAGCTAGTTGCACGCATTAGGGCTATTTTACGTCGTTCCAACTGGAGTGAACAAAAACAGACCGATGGCAACACCTCACCCATATTGCAAGTTGATAAGTTACAACTTAATCCGGGTAGACAAGAGGCCAGCTTTGATAATGAACCATTAGAGCTAACAGGTACTGAGTTTACGTTACTTTATCTACTTGCTCAGCATTTAGGACAAGTGGTATCGCGCGAGCATCTCAGCCAAGAAGTGTTAGGTAAACGCTTAACACCTTTTGATAGAGCGATTGATATGCATATTTCCAACTTACGTCGTAAGTTACCGGAAAGAACAGACGGGCAGCCTTGGTTTAAAACATTACGTGGCCGTGGTTATCTTATGGTTTCAATAACTTAATAAAAAATCTTTATGATAAACAGTTTGTCAGCGCGTATATTCGCCATATTCTGGCTGACACTAGCATTAGTTCTAGTGCTAGTTATGATGGTACCCAAGCTGGACTCGCGCCAGCTTACCACTTTACTTGAAAGTGAATACCGTCAAGGTGTTATGCTAGAGCAACATATAGAAGCCGAACTAGCGCAAGATCCGGCTAACGATCTGCTATGGTGGCGGCGATTAATCCGCGCCATTGATAAATGGGCGCCACCTGGTCAACGTCTTATTATTGTCACCAGTGAAGGTCGTATTATTGGTGCTCAACGTAATGAGATACAAGTTGTCAGAAACTTTATGGGGCAGTCTGATAACGCAGACCATCCGAAAAAGAAAAAATACGGTCGCTCTGAGATGTTAGGCCCCTTTTCCATTAGAGATGGTGAAGATCACTACCAACTTTACTTAGTGCGCCCATCAAGTAGCCCGCAATCTGATTTTATCAATTTATTATTTGATAAACCGCTTTTATTACTGATATTCACTATGCTTATCAGTACACCGCTACTGGTTTGGCTCTCTTGGAGCTTGGCAAAACCGGCCCGAAAACTCAAAAATGCGGCGGATGATGTGGCAAAAGGTAATCTGCGCCCTCACCCTGAACTGGAAACCGGCCCGCAAGAATTTTTAGCGGCAGGCACCAGTTTTAATCAGATGATCAGCGCCTTAGAACGCATGGTTGAAGCGCAACAGCGATTGATTTCTGATATCTCCCATGAATTGCGCACCCCATTAACTCGTTTACAGCTGGCCAGTGCATTACTACGTCGTCGTAGCGGTGAAAGTAAAGAGCTAGAGCGTATTGAAACAGAAACACAGCGGCTAGATGGCATGATCAATGACTTATTAGTACTTTCTCGCAACCAATATAAAAATGAGTTATTACGTGAAACCGTAAAAGCGAATGAGCTTTGGAACGATATTTTAGATAATGCGAAATTTGAGGCAGAACAGAGCAATAAAACCCTAACAGTAACCGCCCCGCCAGGCCCATGGACGATTTATTGCAATCCTTATTCATTAGCGAGTGCCTTTGAAAATATCGTTCGCAATGCCTTGCGTTATTCACATTCTCGTATTGAAGTGGCCTTTACCGAACAAAATCAGGGTATCACTATTATTGTTGATGATGATGGCCCAGGGGTTAGTCCAGAAGATCGCGAGCATATTTTCCGACCTTTTTATCGTACGGACGAAGCACGTGATAGAGAATCCGGCGGTACAGGGCTGGGACTAGCAATTGTTGAAACCGCAATTAGTCAACATCGAGGCCATGTAAAAGCTGACGATAGCCCATTAGGGGGATTAAGAGTGGAGATTTGGTTGCCTAGGGGGAGTGTGATAAATAAGCTAAACAATAATTAACTGTACCATAAGCCACTAAATTAAAACTTTTAACCTTGTTTTTATGCAGTGGCTTATTAATTTTTAGTAAATAAATCTATAATAACAGTGATTAAACCCATTAGATCCCTTCGTATAATGCAAATAAAGATATTAATACACTTTAATACCTTATTTGTTAATCCTTTTTTGAAAATTATTCTCATATTTTTATATCCTAGCCTTTAAGATTAATACATTTAGATGGTGTATAATTATAGCAATATCATAAACTCTGGGTACTTTCCCAGTGCGGTAGCTATGCCTATTGGTTTTTTAGAGAAAATACTTATATGGAAACAATCACAGTAACTAGCCCATTATTTCCACCATTGGAAGAGCTAGAGCCTTACTTAAAAGATATATGGAAGAGAAAATGGCTAACCAATAATGGTTACTATCATCAACGCCTTGAAGAGGCGCTATGCAAATACCTAAATGTACCTTACATTAGTTTATATTCAAACGGAACATTAGCGCTAATTGCAGCAATAAACGTCTTAAAGCTAAAAGGTGAAGTAATCACAACACCATATAGTTTTGTCGCAACTAGCCATTCATTACTACATAGTCATATTACGCCTGTCTTTGTAGATATAGAGCCAAATACCTATAATATAGATCCCAATAAAATTGAAGCAGCTATCACAGATAAGACAACCGCTATCTTACCTGTTCATGTATATGGTCGTCCATGTAATCATAAAGCGATTCAAAAAATTGCAGATAAGTATAACCTTCCCGTGATTTATGACGCAGCCCACGCCTTCGGGGTAAAAGAAAATGGTAACTCCATATTAAATCAAGGTAACTTATCTATTTTAAGTTTTCACGCGACTAAGACTTATTCTACTATTGAAGGCGGTGCGATTATTTGCCATAGCGCAGAGATGAAAGAAAAATTAGATAAATATAAAAATTTTGGTTACACAAATGAAACAGAAATCGATGAGCTAGGATTCAATGCGAAACTTAATGAAGTACAATCAGCATTTGGTTTGCTAACATTAAACTATATAGATAAAGCAATAGAAAAAAGAAAAGAAGTTTCTGATTTTTATAAAACTAATCTAAGCAATGTACCTGGTATTACATTACCTAATATACCAAAAGACTTAACTTGGAATTATTCTTACTATCCTATAATAATAGATAAAGACAGGTATGGTAAAACAAGAGATGAACTTTATTTAGAGTTAAAAGAAAATAAAATATTAAGTCGAAGGTATTTTTATCCATTAATAACTGATTTTAATATTTATAATCAATATAAAACGAAAACCCCTACTGCTGAAAAAATATCTGAAAATGTTATTTGTTTACCAATCCATCATTTATTAAGTAATGATGACTTAAATAG
>NZ_CAWQOK010000039.1:0-23512 GCF_963896075.1 Proteus sp. G4415 | reverse complement strand
TATTAATCTAATATTCCATCCATAAACTATCATTTAATTATCTCACTATTTGATAAAGCAATAATCTCTTTCATATAACGATGATATTGTTTCCCCTTTTTCATAATAGCATAATCTTTAATTGATAAAATATCCGTATGGTTAATAGAATTATTTAACCTCGACACTTCAATAAAAATAACATCCTTGCTATTAATTAAGTAAGTATAAACATCCTCTAATTGTTCTATCATATGATATAAACAACATGCTGATTTCAATGATGGAAATACTTTTTTGAGGTACGGAATGATAATTTTATTTTCTGAATCCTTAAATTTTAAAAAAGCTTCATTTGTCATCACTTTATTTCCCCAGGGGTAGTAGTTATTAAATTTCCATTTTTATCTGTGAGCATAGTAATTATGTTAGTTGGCTGTTTACTAAATTTATCAATTCCTATATTTTTATCAAGCTGAATCACTCTTTCATACAAAATATCAATACTATTGGTGTTTTTATTATATGATTCTCTCGTTTTATTAATAGGAATCTTAATGACAGCAGGACTTAATAATATATCTTTAATTTCCTGTTCACTAAGCGTAAATTGGCTAGCATTTTGCGCTCCTGAAAAATGACGTTTTTGTACATGCAACCAACCTGATTCAACATCTCCCACTTTAATATTAATCCTAGATTGAACAATAGGATGTTCTAATTCATTTTTAAAAACTACGGTTTTGGCTCCATTAGATACTTTATATCCATTCGTAGTTACTCCTGAATATATTATAAACTCCCCGTTATTGATTATTTCAATAGCTTTTTTGTTGGTAGTTATTAATAATTTTTCTTGTTCTACTATCGGTTTTATAGCAGTTATATTTAATTTTCCTGAAGTCATTAAAGACTTTGAACTATTAGCTAACATGCTAGAGAAAGCTTTAGCACTTTCTTCTGAACTAGCTAATACTTTATAACCAGTACCAACGGTGACACCAGCGATTGCAGCTTCTGGAGCTGATATCCCAGCGATATTAATACCTAGCTGATTAGCACAATAAACCCAATTAGCTTTACATGTACTAAATGCAGCTTGCGTAATAGCAATAAGTTCTGGTGTTGCTGCAATAACAGTGTGACCACCAATAATGCTCGCACTTCCTCCTAAACCAAGAGCAATCGCAATCATCCCTGCATTTTGTCGATTTACAACTCTTTCTGCTGCTGCAACATCACCTTTTGACGCTGCAATTATGTCCTTATTATTTTCTAGTGCTAGCTTTGAAAGCATATGTTCGCTGTAATTATGTCGATAAACTAACTCCGCAGAATTAGCCGCAGAAAATACGCCCTCAGGCTTACGAGTCACAATAGCGCCTGTCAGTGCACCAATTAATTTAGTGAGCTGTGTTTTTCCTTCATTGCCATGTAGTGCCTCTTGAATTAATGCAACTTGTCTGTCAGTTTCATTTAAATAACTAGGCTCAAATAATTTACTTTGTAGCGATATTGCCGCTATTTCTGCTGCCAAGGCGCCGGCTACTGCACCTGTTACACTGCCTCCTGCAATTTCAGCACTCACTCCTGCAACAACAGAATGGCTTAAAACCTTTCCTGCATGCCCTAATATCGCACCGTTATCACCAATGAGATTGGCACCTTCAGCGTGAAATTGACTGCCGATATGGCTTAATAGCGCAGTTTTAAAATTATCAATAAAACTGCCACCTTGAATGGCTGTGCCCAGTGTAGAACTCACTACTGACTGTGAGGCAACGCGTTGAGCAACTTGAGTCCATGTGGCATTATCCGTCGCAAGCAACTTGCCTGTTGTCGGTAATGTTCCCCCCTGTATTGCTTGATCCCAACCCATAAATTGGTCAAGACCTTGCAAGGCGCCTGCAACGGTCATACTGGTGACAATGGATTTCACCGTATCACTGCGACTTAAGGCGCCAAATGTTTTAGAAATATTGCCTTGATTTTCGGCTAAAGAGACCGCAGCTTGCGAAACTAAAGAAGCAAAACCGGCTTGTGCCGCAACTGATGCCGTTGACGCAACCCCCGCAGAGGCTCCTGCAGCAATAGTGGCATTACTTGCCATTCCTCCTATTGAGGCAGCTGTTGCCGTACCATAAGTTGCAACCCCTACCGCGATGGCAATAACCGCACCAACAACTGGATTTAACTGCTGGGTTTTATCATCCCAACTGGAATAAGTGTCTTTCACTAAATTCCAATTAATATTTTCTTGACCTTGGAGCGCATTAAGCCAAGCATATTCTGGTGTGTTACTTAAGGCAGTTAATGCCTGCTCTAAAGATTGCTCTTTTTTGGCTTTAATATCTGCAGATATGCCTTTTGGCGCATCGATAGTCAGCTTTCCGCCAATATAGAGTTCAGGTAATAGCCATGTTCCCTTGGTGTATCCCTGATTACGTTGAGTGATATATATATCTTTTGAACGAGTAATAACTTGTTTAAAAGCAGTATCTTTCACCGCTTTAAAATTAATGCCTCCTGTTTTACTGGTTAATTTGGCATTCTTTGCTGTCTCTAATTTGCTTGCTTCTAAAGTGATATCATCTTTAGCAATTAAATTAATATCGTCATTAGCAATAAACTCGGTAACTTTATTCGTTGTGTTATTAAATGTTTTGGTATATTTCTTTTTAGTCGCACACAGTGTCCACCAATTACATTTTTTCTTTTCTTCTTCATAGTAACTGGATTCTTCCATTGCCTGTGCATAAAGAAATCCACCTTTAGCAGCAATATCCATCTTTTTATTAGCAGCTAATTGAGAGGCCTGAAATAAAATACTGCCCTCAGATAATAGTGTTAGATGATTACCGCTATTAATTTCAGTACTGACTTGTTTACGAAGTTCTTCTAACTCTGAGTCCGACTCTTTACGAAAATGTGTTCTTACTGATCCCAATTGGATATTGCCACCACTGGAAATAGCAATATCCCCCTCTGATTTAAGTGAACTTCCTTCTGTTGTGAGTGAGCCTGATGATGCAATAGAAATACCTTTATTTCCCATAATGGATGTGGTGGCATATTGAATGTCTTGCGCATCTTCGTGGGGATCTTTGATGGCGGAATAAGCATTTGCACCCAGTTTTATATTTCTACCCGCTAATACAATAACTTTATCTTTTGAATTTAATACTGTTGAACTTAAATCAATATCACGCGCGGCATTTAAAATAAGGTTATTATCTGAAAATAATTTAGATTGTAGTTGGGGGTAATGAATATCACTGAAAAAAGGAGCGGCTTCTTTTATTAATTTGGAGGCAAGAAAAATATCTTGTCCTGCATTAAAAGTTATTTCTTTGTTACTATAATATTTTATTCCCTGACTAACAATATCTTTACCAGCCATCAAGCTTATATTATTCTTACTTTTCCAAAGCCCCATATTAAATAAAAACGCTGAAATATATTGTTCATCTCTAAAATTTGGCATTAGGTTGAAAAATAAAGACTCATCGCGTTTTATTTTAATATTCTCTAATGCTGATAAACTTTTTTCATTTGATTCATTAATTATTACATTTGAAATGTAAATGTTTTTACCTGAATAAAAGTCTATTTTTTCAGACACATCAATAAATGGTGCCTTAATGCTATTCAGAGTATAAGAGGCTATAGGGCTAAATGAATAATTAATATCTCCATTCTTAGTTATGATGGAAAAATGCTTTGCCGTTACATCTATATTTTCAGAATTAACATTATCAATTGCTGTTAAATTTATAATATCACCAGATAATAAATTTGAATTACTTATATTTATATTTTTATTAGCAATAACAGATAAAGAGTTACTTGATTTTAAATTTAATGAGATATTTAAATTATTAGCATTTAATAGTATATTTTTAGCTAATATAGTACTTTCAAAATCAGATATTCTTCTATACTTTTTAATTTCTTTTTCTAAAAATGGAAATTTACGTTCTAACGCTATACTATCTTTAAAATCTAAAACTAAATTATTACCTGCTTTTATCATATATTCAGAAGCACTATCTACAATAAATTCATAATGACTTCCAATTTTAGTAAAGGGAATAAAATGAACTATTTTTTGAAATTTAGTTTCATCAATATTATATTTATTTACATCATCTCGATAAAAAATATGAGCATTATCATGAGAATAAAGATCCCATTTATTAAGGTGTCCAAACCGATAATAGTATACTTTTGCATTGTTTCCCGTTGCGATAAGATCATTAGTTGCAAAAATATCAGATTGGGTATTAAAAAACTCGTTAGATTGTATATATAAATTTTTACCAGAATAAATAACACTAGGAACATACTTTTTATTCTTTTCAAATAATGAGCGTTCTACATTAACACCTCCATTATTTTTTAAATCTAATATATCAAACCACTTTTTATCAGAGAGTTCTTTTAATTCAGCAAGTAAAATAATTATAAGGAAATTATTCGTAGGACTATTGTAAGGATGAAGAAAATGAGTACCTATATTTATAGACGATGTAGAATCAGGCTCTTGCTTTATTTCTTTAAATAAAGGAGTAATAGATTCATTAACCAATTTCTTGGTTCTAATAATCAAATCACCCTTTTCTGTTTTTATCGTGGCTGATTGATTTTCAATTAAACTACTTGGTTCACCCTGTGCATTTTTTTGTATCCATAAATTATCTTTTGCTTGAATAAGCGCTTTTTCACCTTTATTAGTGAATTTATCTACGAATAAACGCATATCCTTTTCTGCGATAATATCACTATGATTCGTTAGCGTATTAGTTGCTAATGTAATATCTCTTTGCGCTTTTAAGCTGGCATTACTATTCATTTGTAGCGCTTTGCTACTAACATTAATATCTTGCTCAGATTGAATATTGCCATTAAAGGTAATTTTGCCATCAACTGTTAAATTGATACTATTTTGTTTTGTTTGAATATCAGTTAAATTAACACCGACCCCTTTTTCTGTGCTAACTAAGCGTATTTGATTGGCATACATTCCACCCAATGCTTTTGTATCAATAGCGACGGTCGGTTTTACACCTTCTCCATTAATGCTATTTACTGTCCCTTTGCCGAAATCAATATGGTTATTCCCTTGCATTAAAGAGAGATTTTTAGCATTTATCTTTCCATTTATTTCAATACTACGACTAATAATATCGGCATAATTTTGCAAATCGGCATTCATACCTTGCTTACCAATAACAATACTGCCTTTTTTTACTTCTAGTGCCGAATAGGTACCTTGAGGGCTAAATTGAGGCTTTCCCGTCGTGAGAGTAATTGATGGAGTATTAATAAATGAGCAACCATCACAACTAATTCCATTAGGATTAGCAATTAAAACATCCGCTTGTTGTCCTGCAACTTCTAATTTACCTAATAACTGTGAACGACTATTACCGACAACTTCATTAATAATTAAATTAGCCGTATTACCTTTTAAATTTTTATTAGCAGATATTTTTTTTGCTAATTGACTATTGGCATCAACTTGCGAATTATTAAGTACTGCCCCCTGTTTATTAACATTAAAGACATTAAATCTATTATGAGAAACACCACTGTCATTAGGTGTTGCAATATTAATAATAGGAATATTATTTTGCTGGTTTATTGTTATCGTTTTATCAGATGAAGTAATGACAGAGCCCCAAGCAGGATGCAATGGGTAAATAGCGGTTAAATAAATAACACAATAGCTTATTAAACGCTGTTTTCGCGAAATATCCTTTTTATGCATAAAAAATTCCTTATTTAAAGAGCAAAAGAAATTGACCAAGATAAAGACCATTGGTTAGCATTTGACCACTTTGGATAAATGAATGGTTTGTTTATCAATAGTTGTGAAGAAAAAGGGGAACGATAAAATGAAAGCCCCATAGCGCCAGCTAATAAAGACTGCTGCTTTGTTTCATATTGATCAGAATAGATAACGCCATAATCAACAGCCGTAATAAAACGCCATTGACCTAAAAATGAATTTATCCATGGTGTATTAATTTCATTACGCCAATAAAGTCCTCTATTGGCACTAAGCTTATTTTGTTTAGTACCACGAACCGCATTTAATCCATCTATGGTTATTTTTTCCACACTATAAAGATTATCAGATGTATATTGACCATAAAAAGACGTAATATAGGAGACAGAGTAAGGAAATAAATATTGATAATGTATATTTAGACTCAATTTTCTATAGTGGCTTCGGGGTGAGTTTTCAGCAATATAATCAGGTGATGCCCCAAAAAAAGACAACCCAATTTCTGCTGATGGATTAATAGATAAATAACCTGATGTCAGATTAAAATGATATTGAGGCGCTAATGATAGTGATGTTAATGTTGGGCTATTGATTAATATCGGCTGTTTGGCTAATTCCGTTCTTACTTTTTTATGCTTTAATATGCCTTTTAATATTATCTTCTTCTTACTATCCCGATAAAGTAAACGACTAATATCAACTTGCTGATTAGTATTTATACTTTTATAGATATATTGATTACTATAACTTTTAATAAAATGAGAAGAACGGTTATAAGATAACTGATATTGATAAAACCAATAGCCATAGGGAATGTTTATACTCGCTGTATAGCCTCTATAATAATGTGAATGTAATAAATCTGTATTACTATTTAAGGAGAGCTCCCACTGCTCTCCAAATCCAAATAACGAATCTATTGCTGTGGTATTCGTCAGTAACATTTCACCTGTTGCTTTTGAACCTGAATTATCAATAGTAAGTTGATTTCTGAAAGGATGCGTTTCGTTTTCCTTATAAATAAAAATAGTCGAGTATCCTATCCTGTCACTAGGTTGAATATCTAATCTATATAGTGATGTTGTTAATCGATTAAGTTGTTCAAGCCCATGCTCTAACTCACGTAAATTAAGTCGTTTATCTTGATATGAAGGAAATAGAATATCAACCATGGGGGAAGTCATATTATCAATAAAGATTGATTTTATCTTTCCTTCAATTACGTTAATGGTTAACTGATGATTTGAGAGATCTTGATCGGCAATAAAAGCTTGTGAAGTAATATAGCCTTTTTCAATATACGCATTAGTCATTGATTTAATGATATGTTGCATATCACTTAATGTTAAACATTTATTTATATATTTAGATATTAATTCTTTTTGTGCCTTATTAGTTAATAAACCATTCCTTTCTATTTTTATTTCATTAATTAAGAAGCAATTATTTACATTATTATTTATTTCTGCAAAAGTTATCTTACTTATCGTTAATAAAAATAGCGCCATTAATCCTAATAAATAGTTAACACATTCCCTTTTAATGTTATTCATATAAACGAGTCCTTATGTTTTTATTAAAATAACATAAATAATCTTGCCCATCTTTTATCTTTTTTATTCTCTCTGCACTATTTTTACTTAAGCGATCAGCAACAAATATTGACAAGTTTTAATTAAACCGATATTGGTAAGTATTCTACTTGTAATAAAAACAAGGATAATAATAATGAAGTACTTGCAACTCACAAAAACACTGTTTCGCTTAAGTGATACACTCTGCTTGCATATCGATGATTTAACTATCAATGAAGGAGAAAGTTGGGCATTCGTTGGTAGCAATGGTAGTGGTAAAACGGCGCTCGCTAATACATTATGCCAAGAGGGGATTTTATTATCGGGTGAGCTTATTAATAGGTTTACTCGTCCGATTAATCTCTCTTTTGAAAAATTACAAAAAATGATAGAGGAAGAGTGGCTGCGTAACAATACAGACTTATTAAGTGAAGATGAGGATGATACGGGATTAACCGTGGCTCAGGTGATCCAAATGCAGGTAAAAGATAATGATCGCTGCCTGTTATTAGCAAAACAATTTGGTATTGATGCACTTTTATCAAGGCGTTTTAAATATCTTTCAACGGGAGAGTCTCGTAAGGTACTGCTTATTCAGTTATTGATGAATAAACCTGATCTATTAATTTTAGATGAACCTTTTGATGGTTTAGATATTGACTCTCGTCGTACATTAAGTGAGTTACTTTCATCACTACATCAACAAAAGCTAACGATTGTTCTTATTTTAAATCGCTTTAATGATATTCCTGATTTTGTGCAAAATGCTGGCTTATTGATTGACTGTAAACTCGTGGCACAAGGTAAAAAAAGTGATATTTTATCAGACTCAGTAATTGCGCAATTATCTCACAGTGAAACACTTGAAAATCTGATCTTACCCGCCACAGACTCCGTTGATGCAGTTCCTACCTTATCACCAACGCTTTCCCCTATTATACTTAAGGATGGCGTGGTCAGTTATAATGATAAACCTGTGCTCCATCACTTAACCTGGGAAGTTAAACCACAACAACATTGGCAAATATTAGGTCCTAATGGCGCAGGAAAATCGACCTTATTAAGCTTAATCACAGGAGATCATCCTCAGGGCTATAGCAATGATTTAACTCTATTTGGTCGTAAAAGAGGCAGTGGTGAAACCATTTGGGAGATCAAACGCCATATTGGTTATGTTAGTAATGCCTTACATCAAAGCTATCGCGTCTCTTCAAGTGTGAAAAATGTGATTATTTCTGGTTTTCATGACTCTATTGGTATTTATCAAGCCGTTACCGATAAACAGCAAAAATTAGCGGATGAATGGCTAACACTAATTGGTTTAACTGCACTCGCTAACCATCCTTTTCACTCACTTTCATGGGGACAACAGCGTCTAGTATTAATTGTAAGAGCATTGGTTAAACACCCGACATTATTGATCCTCGATGAACCACTACAAGGATTAGATACAACCAATAGACTATTAGTACAGCGCTTTATTGATATCATGATAAGCCATAGCAATACTCAACTACTGTTTGTCAGTCATCATCAAGAAGATGCACCTCACTGTATTACCCATCGACTGATTTTTATTAAAGAAGGAGATATCTATCGTTACCAACAACAACCCTGTTAACTAGATATAGGCTATTTTTAAGGTAAGATACATCATCACACTGAAGAAAAGGGTATTTGTTATCGATAGATGGCGATGATTTTAACGATAGATTTAGAGAGCATATTTTTTACTGATAATTATCCAGAATCGGCTTTTCGTTTCTTTTCACCGATCCCGTTAAATTAATAGCTTGATCGATTAAGCAAAAGGTGTAATAACTGTGTAATATTTCATCAAACAATCGTCATTTTTGACATAATCCCCCTAGTTTTGTTAGTTATGTTTGGCGTTCTTGTTGATGATCCATATAATGATTGCAGTCCTGATTTTAAACTTATATTAAGAAAGTAATTATAGGAGTCTAAACTATGGCAGTAACTAAGCTTGTGCTAGTTCGACACGGTGAAAGTGTATGGAACAAAGAAAACCGTTTTACAGGCTGGACTGACGTTGAATTGTCAGATAAAGGCCGTAATGAAGCGCAAGAAGCAGGTAAACTGCTGAAGGCTGAAGGTTTTACTTTTGACTACGCATATACTTCTGTACTAAAACGTGCAATCCACACTCTGTGGAACATTCTTGATGAAGTTGATCAACAATGGCTGCCAGTAGAGAAAAGCTGGAAACTAAACGAACGTCACTACGGTGCATTACAAGGCTTAAACAAAGCTGAAACAGCTGAAAAATACGGTGACGAGCAAGTTAAACAATGGCGTCGTGGTTTTGCGGTTACCCCACCAGAGTTAACTAAAGATGATGATCGCTTCCCAGGTAAAGATCCACGTTATGCATCTTTAACTGAAGCTGAACTGCCATTAACAGAAAGCTTAGCGTTAACTATCGACCGTGTAACACCATATTGGGAAGAAGTCATTAAACCTCGCGTTGCTTCAGGTGATAAAGTGATTATTGCCGCTCACGGTAACTCACTGCGCGCTCTGGTTAAATACCTAGACAATATGAGTGAAGAAGAAATTCTTGAACTGAATATCCCAACAGCAGTACCTTTAGTTTACGAATTTGATGAAAATATGAAACCAATCAAACGTTACTACTTAGGTAATGCAGAAGAAATCGCAGCAAAAGCCGCGGCTGTTGCTAACCAAGGTAAAGCAAAATAATTTTACTTTTATTTTGAATTAGATAAAAAAATGCCACTTTTGAGTGGCATTTTTATTAATAAAAACAGACTATTATGATTTATTACGACGAGTAGCGACTGCATCGGCTAATTGGCGTAATAACGTTTCTGTATCATCCCACCCAATACAAGCATCTGTGACACTTTTACCGTATACCAAAGGTTCACCACTTTCTAATGATTGATTGCCCTCTTCTAAATGACTTTCAACCATTACACCAATTAAAGCTTTTTCTCCTGCGCTAATTTGTTGGCAAATATCGGCACCAACCTCCATTTGCTTCTTAAATTGTTTACAGCTATTGGCGTGGCTAAAATCAACCATAACATTTTGGGGTAATCCTGCTTTTTTCAGACCTTCTTTTACGGCAGCAACATGTTCTGCACTGTAATTAGGCTCTTTACCGCCCCGTAAAATAATATGGCAATCTTTATTCCCTGCAGTACGAACTATCGCTGAGTGACCCCATTTAGTTACCGATAAGAAACAGTGTGGAGAGCCTGCAGCATTGATGGCATCAATCGCCACTTTAATTGTGCCATCTGTGCCATTTTTAAAACCAACAGGACAAGATAGTCCGGAGGATAATTCTCTATGCACTTGAGATTCTGTTGTTCGAGCACCAATAGCTCCCCAACTCATCAAATCAGCGACATATTGTGGGGTTATCATATCTAAAAACTCGCCAGCCGTTGGTAATCCACTATCATTGATGGTTAATAGCAAACGACGAGCAATGCGTAATCCTTCATTAATATCAAAGGTACAGTCCATATGTGGATCATTTATCAGCCCTTTCCAACCGACTGTGGTACGTGGTTTTTCAAAATAAACTCGCATCACAATTTCAAGTTTATCTTTCAGCTCTTCTCTTAATAAATTTAAACGCTGAGCATATTCCAGTGCCGCGTTAGGATCATGAATAGAGCAAGGCCCAATCACCACTAATAGGCGATCATCTTTTCCAGCAAGGATTTGATGAATAGCTTCACGGGCATGACGAACTGTAAACGCCGCATTGTCAGTGGCTGGAAACTTTTCCAATAATGCCACTGGCGGTAAAAGTTCATTGATTTGTGTTATTTTAAGATCATCATTCTGGTAATTCATTCCCGTGTTCCACTCTATTATTATCTAGTCAATATGATTTCTGTTTCTTCAATCTAACCATTCGTTTTCTCTCTGTAAACACCCTTAAGAGCCTAAACAGCCCATGACGATAGATAACAAAAACATCGAAAACAAGTAATAGCACCATTAAGTAAAATAATGATTTGAAATTGCCTAGAATAGAAGAATAAACACAACGAATAGCAAGGCTGGAGAGAAATATAACTCTACCAGCCTTTTTTTATTATGAGAGATAATTATTTTTATTTGAATGCTTTGCTGATTTGATCCACAAACGAGAGCCATTAATAGCGATAGCCAATAAGATGATATATTCAATAGACATGGCATAAACACCCTGTTTATAAAATATAACAATACTAATGACATTAATAACAGACCAAATTAACCAGTTTTCTACCAATTTGCGTGTCATTAAGATCATAGCCACAATGGAGAGTACCGTCATTGTTGAATCCCAGAATGGGTAAGCATCTGGCTCGATAGCAGGTGTGGCTAAATTTGCCCCGAAGACATTTAAGATATCAACAGCAATAACTGCTAAATAGCCAAAAACGGTATCAATATTAAACGTTAGCGCAATAATGGCAGCAATGGAGACAATGATTAATACGATTTGTTGGCCCGGCTTTAACCAACGTATTTTCAATTCTGCTTGTTCAAAATCATTCACTCTACTCCATGCATACCAACCATAAATATTGGCAGCAAAGAAGAAAATTTGTAGCAGTAGACTGGCATATAACTGGATCTGGAAAAAAATAATGGCGAATAAAGTGACATTAATTAACCCAAATAAATAGTTAATGATCTTTTCCTGGCTCGCAAGCCATATACATAATAATCCAGCAATAGTCCCTATAGCTTCAATCCATGAGAGTGGATAGCCTTCTTTTCCTAATGGAATATTGACTAAAATATTATTGATACTAAACCAACTAATGACATCCATTTGACAACCCCGACTTAATCATAGAAAAAACAAATAAAATATGGGTTATTGCGACATTGTTGCAAAGTGATAAAGATATATATACATTCCTATCAATGATAGCACTTAGTTTAAAATATTAAACAAAATGCCATTTATTTACCATAAAAAACAAAAAGTGTTTTATATAATAAATATGCTATTTTTTTATTCATACTTACAACAAATAACTTTATCTACTATAACAACTAGAGAGAAATATGGAGCCAATCACCCGCTTAATCGATCGCATGTTATCTTTTGCATTACTTGATCCTCGAATTGAGGCTGTGGTATTAACAGGCTCAGTGGGTCGTAATAAGAAGATAGACAGCTATTCTGATATTGATATAGAGCTTATTGGTCACGGTGCGACTGAGCTAGCAAAAAACCAACATTGGCTATCACAATTTGGTAAACACCTCGTCTCTTTAGCAACAGAATGTGAAGATCCGAACGGCATTCGCTGGCCAATCTATTTGCACGTATTAGCTCAAGGCCGAAAAATAGATATTTTAATGGCAGAGCCTGAAAGAATTATCAATATGAAACAAAATGGTCTAAGTCCAGTTTATCAACGAGGCTATCGTGTTTTACTTGATAAAACAGGTTTATGTGACCAACTTCCAGAAATTAGCACTGTAACTCCCCCTGCCCTTTCCATAGAGCAAGCTGATGCCTTGGCTCAAGAGTTTTGGTTTGAAGCCACACAAATCGCTATAGCTATCTTACGTAATGAATTTTGGTTCGCTGAATATCGTATGAGTGATATAAGGGAATGGTTGATCCGTTTACTAGAGCAAGTTGCTCTGCAAACATCAACACAAGATGTCTGGTATCAAGGCAAAAACTTACGGGAGTGGCTACCTAAGTTTTATTCATTACGTTCATTAGAAAGCACACTGGCTATGAGTACCCCTTATGAAGCAGCTGCTGCATTAAGTATTATCATGGCTTTTTTTATTGATGCATCAAAGCGTTTTGGTTTATCGATAGAAAAGGCAACACAAGCTCAAACACTTATTAGCGATTGGTTTATTGATAATGAACTATTAACTGAAAATGAATATTACCAAATAACCACTTCCATTATTTGTCATTATCCAACTTAAGTGAGATCAGATAGTTTTTTCAGCAATGGAGAAGCTATCTATTTACATCCTCTATTTGAGTAACTCGAGTAATAAATACAAAAACGAGTTATAGAGAGCATTTTTAGATAGAATGAGAATGGCGTGTGATAAAAGACTAGAAAAGCATATTGAAATGGTGGGTCGTGGGCGACTCGAACGCCCGACCAATTGATTAAAAGTCAACTGCTCTACCGACTGAGCTAACGACCCATTTCATAAAATGGTATGTAAATTCGAAAATGGTGGGTCGTGGGCGACTCGAACGCCCGACCAATTGATTAAAAGTCAACTGCTCTACCGACTGAGCTAACGACCCTTTTCGAACTCGCCACATTCTCTGTGGCAACGGCGGGTAATAATACTGATTTAATGTTATTGTGCAACGTTTTTTTTCAAAAAAACATTCAAACGCTGAAAAAACAATCAGTTAACCCCGAAAATGTAACATTCACATTACGGGGCCAATAATTATAGTGCTGCTAACTGCTTTTGTGCTAATTTTGCACCAGCACTGTTTGGATATTGCTTAACCACTTGTTGATAAATAGCTTTCGCATTATCCTTTTGCCCTTTCTCTTGCATAATAAGCCCTATCTTATAAAAGGCCTCACTTGCTTTTTGAGATTTTGGATAATTTTTCACAACAATAGCAAAAGTACTCGCAGCCTGATCTTTATTACCTTTTAGATAATACATTTGCCCCAACCAAAATTGAGCATTTGATTGATAGCTAGACTTCGGATAACTTTTAATAAAGTTGTTTAATGCAACAATTGCCTTATCGTAATCTTTGGAATTCAATACAATATCAATTGCCGCGTTATAATCAGCTTTTTCATCACCTGTTGACGACGAACTCGTACTTGTATCAGATGTTGAAGGTACATTGCCACCCGTTGAAGCCTCATCCGTTGTTGGTGCTGAGTTGCCACCATTTAGGCTATCTAATTGTTGATAGATATTACGTTGACGCTCTACAACTTGGTTTAACTGGTATTGATTTTCCTGAATTTGACCACGCAACATATCAATATCGCGTTGAGAATCTGCGAGTTGTTGCTGTAATTGGGTCAAAAGCTGACTATGAGCATTAGAGATACGCTCAAGTTGGGCGAGTCGTTCATCAGTAGAGCCTGAACCGATATTACTGATTGGCGCTTGGGCAATAGCGGCTACAGGAGCCGCTACGCCAACCAGTAACAACAGACTCATCAATAAAGGTCTGAAGTTACTGTTGTTCATGCCGTTCTCTTAGTAAACCAGTACTGCACGACGGTTTTTCGCATAAGCGGCTTCGTCATGACCCAGTACAGCAGGTTTTTCTTTACCGTAAGATACGATTGCTAATTGATCAGCTGATACGCCTTTACCTTGCAGATACATTTTAACTGCGTTTGCACGACGTTCGCCTAACGCGATGTTGTATTCTGGAGTACCACGTTCGTCAGCATGACCTTCGATAGTAATGCGTACTGAAGGGTTAGCACGCAGGAATGCAGCGTGAGCATCTAACAGTTGAGCATATTCTGAAGTAACGTCATATTTATCAAAACCGAAGTAAACAATGTTAGTTTGTTTCAGTTGTTCTAATTGCTGACGTGCTAATTCTTCAGCAGTAGGGCCTTGCTCAGTAACAGGTACATTGTTGCTTGTATCTGTTTGATCGTCGTTTTTGTTTGAGCTACATGCTGCAACAGCAACGAGTGGTAATGCTAACATCAACCCTTTAAACACTTTGTTTAATTGCATCTCTAATTGTTCCTTTATTTGTTTGCCATACATAATTCTTATGCATCACATAAACGGAGACCAGGCAGGTGATTTAACCTGACCATCAGTCGCCGGAAGACGCGCTTTGAAACGTCCATCAGTCGATACTAGTCGCAAAATGGTTCCTAAGCCTTGAGTGGAGCTATAAATAACCATAGTGCCGTTAGGCGCGATGCTTGGCGTTTCATCCAGAAACGTATCTGTTAAATATTGAACAGCATTCGTTTCTAGATCCTGCTTAGCGATATGTTGCCTACCGCTTTCAGAACTCACCATAACTAAGAAACTACCATCAGGACTTACTGCAGGATTTTGGTTTTGTTTTCCTTCCCAAGTAATACGTTCTGGCGTTCCTCCGTTAATATTAATTTTATAAATTTGAGGACGTCCGCCTTGATCCGAAGTATAGACCAAAGTCTGTCCATCAGGCATCCAAGTCGGTTCTGTATTATTACTTCTACCATTGGTTACCTGTGTCATATTGCCACTGGCTAAATCCATTACATAAAGATTTAGACTACCGCTTTTTGACAGTGCAAAGGCTAATTTAGAGCCATCTGGAGAAAAAGCAGGTGCACCATTATGTCGAGGGAAAGAAGCGATTTGACGCACTTCCCCCGTTGCTAATGTCTGTACAACTAAAGCAGATTGACCACTTTCAAATGTGACATATGCTAGTTTAGCACCATCAGGAGACCAAGCGGGTGACATTAATGGCTGTGATGAACGATAAACGCGATCTTGATTAAATCCATCATAGTCAGATACACGTAATTCATATGGATAAGCGCCACCATTAGTCACAACGACATAAGCAATACGGGTACGGAACGCACCACGAATGCCAGTTAATTTTTCAAAGATTTCATCACTGGCGGTATGAGCAGCATATCGTAACCATTTATTGCTGATTTTATACTCACTTTGCGCTAAAACCGCTCCCGGAGAGCCAGCAACATCAACTAGTTGATAGCTAACAACATATTGACCATCTGCCGAGGGCTGAACACGCCCTACAACCACTGAATCAATACCTAATGCTGTCCAGAGTGCAGGTTGAACCTCAGAAGCGGTAACGGGTTGTTGAGGCAAACGATTCATATCAATAGGGTTAAATTTACCACTATTTCGTAAATCAGCCGCAATCACTCCAGCAATATCTTCTGGCATTTGACCTGTGCCTTCCCATTTAAAAGGAACAACACCAATAGGGCGTGCAGTATTCACCCCTTGTGTAATTTCAATGCGAACTTCTGCATTAGCGAGCGTTGTAACGCATAATATCAAAAGTCCGAAAATAACATTTAATGCCTGCTTCATCATGTCTCCCTTTTATTATTGCGGTTATTGCGCAATAACGCACAGAATAGTAACAAACGCTTTTAAACAACACCATACAACACATCAATAACATTCTAAAATAGAGATAAATTAATGTATGTTTTCCTACTATCAGACAGTTTTATGGCTTAAACTCAATTGTTGGTGATTTTACTTGTTCGTAAATATCTTTCGGTGGCTTAGGCAATGTTGCCATTTTAGCCGCTTGTAATGCAACTTGGCATAAAGCCGGATCACCACCTACCGCTTTTGCACTTACTAACATACCGTCTGGTGCAATACTTATTTTAAGGTCACATTTACGACCTTTATATAAATCAGAATCAAAAAACTTCTGTTCGATGGCAACTTTTACTTGCCCAGTATAGCGATCAATGCCCGCAGCATTTGCCCCAGAGCGATTACCACCACCTTGACCTGCTGCAGAAGCCCCCGATTGTTTATCGCCTTGAGCAACTAATCCATCGAGTAGACTATCAACCGCTTTACTTTGTTGCTGTGCAGCGGCTTTCGCTTTAGCTTCCGCTGCTGCTTTGGCTTTAGCTTCTGCGGCTGCTTTCGCTTTTGCATCAGCCTCTGCTTTCGCTTTAGCATCGGCTTCAGCCTTCGCTTTTGCCTCAGCTTCTGCTTTTGCCTTCGCTTCTTCTGCTTTCTGTTTCGCTGCTAATTCTGCTTGTTTCTTCGCTTCTGCCTCTGCTTTGGCTTTCGCATCAGCTTGCTCTTTTAAAATACGATCGCGTTCAGCTTTAGCTTGTGCGGCAGCTTCTTCAGCCTGCTTTTGCTCTTCTTTCTCTTTAGCAGCGGCGGTGGCCGCTTCACGACGTTGAGCTTCTGCAGCCTCTTTTGCTTGCAAACGTTCCACTTCTAACGCTTTTAAACGTTCTTGTTCTTTAATTTGTTGTTGGCGTAGCTCTTCTTCTTGTTGCTGCGCCCGCGCTTTACGTTCTTGTTCTGCTTTTTGGACATTAGCTTGTTGCGCCTTTTGCTGATTATACTCTTGTACTACCGCATTAGGGTCAACCATAATAGCATCAATAACTTGCCCATCAGATCCACCGCCACCGCCTAAATTCCATTTCTGAGTTAACGATCCCCAGATAAGCAAAGCGATGATCAGTAAATGCAAGACAGTAGACAAGATAACTGAACCGCTCAATTTACTTCGGATTGGTTTCGTCTTCTTTCCCACGCTATTATCCAAACTTATTTCAGCCTACTAAAGAGGCTGAGTCATTAAACCGACAGACTTAACACCCGCTTGACGTAACATGTTGAGTGCTTTAATTATCTCATCATAAGGAACATCTTTAGCGCCACCAATAAGAAAGACCGCTTTCGGGTTTTTTTCTAATTGTCGTTTTGCTTCAGCCATAATCTGTTCTTGAGGTAAAAGCTCTAAAACCTCTTGTTCAACACGGATATTATATTGCCCCACTCCAGCAACTTCGACAATTACAGGCGGGTTATCACTGGTTGAAACAGTCTGTGTTTCTGTTGCTTGTGGAAGATCAACCTCAACACTTTGTGAAATAATTGGCGCTGTTGCCATAAAAATCAGCAAAAGCACCAATAACACATCAAGCAAAGGTACTATATTAATTTCTGATTTTACGCCTCGGCGGCTACTGCGACCTCGTGCCATCAGCTCTCTCCTTTTGCGTTAACTATTTCTTTTCTGCGGAGACAAAAGCTTGGCGATGTAAAATCGTCAGGAACTCTTCCATAAAGTTATCGTAACTTTGTTCCAACTTATTTACACGTTGCGTAAAGCGGTTATAAGCCATAACTGCGGGGATGGCCGCAAATAAACCAATGGCTGTTGCAATCAACGCTTCAGCAATACCGGGTGCCACCATCTGTAAAGTTGCCTGTTTAACGCTACCTAAAGCGATAAATGCATGCATAATCCCCCATACCGTACCGAATAAGCCAATATAAGGACTAATTGACCCCACCGTACCTAAAAAAGGAATATGCGTTTCTAAGGACTCTAATTCACGATTAAATGAAACACGCATTGCACGGGAAGCCCCATTAACAACGGCATCGGGTGCATGAACATTCGCTTGATGTAGTCGTGCAAACTCTTTAAAACCAGAATGAAAAATTTGTTCTGCCCCTGATAACTCGTCACGACGAGCTTGGCTTTCTTTATATAGACGAGCCAAATCAGTGCCTGACCAGAATTTATCTTCAAAATCTGCCGCTTCACGATCTGCTGCATTCAATACTTTCGTACGTTGAATAATGATCGCCCATGAGGCAATAGAAAATCCGATTAATAACAACATGATCAACTTAACTAAAAGCCCCGCTTTTAGAAAGAGATCGATAACATTCATGTCAGCCACTACTTAAACTCCGCGATAATGGACTTAGGAAGCCCTACAGGCTTCATTTTTAATGAATCAACGCAGACAACTAATACATCTGCCCTACACAGTACCACACCATCTTGATTGATAAGCTTTTGAGAAAATGTCATTGATGCACCACGTAATGTAGTAATTTCACTTTCTACTTTCAGAAGCTCATCGAGCCGTGCTGGCGCAATATAGTCAATGGTTAATTTACGCACAACAAACGCAACATGATCATACTCCCGTAAATCATGCTGATAAAAACCTTTTTCTCTGAGTAATTCTGTTCTTGCACGTTCAAAATATTTTAAATAACTGGCATGATAGACCACACCACCGGCATCAGTATCTTCGTAATAGACACGAACTGGCCAAAGAAACCGCATAATTCCGTCCTTACATTCCTTGAGTAATCCCATAAATAATTAAGCTATAGATTTGTTAACTATACTTAAGAGGTGCCTCTAAGGGAATCATAGTAACGTAAAGAATAGAAAACACCGTTTTCAGACGCCAATCATAAACTCTTCTTTGCAACACGCAATATGCTTTAGCGCCTGAATAGAAAAAATATTTTTATTAGTTCAGCATTAAAATGCTTGCTAATTAACAATTAATAGTTTAGCACTCTGATTCAAACTTTTTCCCAACCAATAAAAAAACCAGTCTTATTACTGGTTTTTTATTAAAATCAATTAATTATCTAATACAGGTGTTTCATGCAAGTAATACCACTGCCATTGACAATCTAGAGACGCGCATCTCAAAACCACCACAGATTGACGGGTGAGAATCTTCTTATTTTCATAATCAACTCTCCCCTCTTTACCAAATAGTTAGATTAGCAAACTCCTCAGCCATAACCTCTTTATGTTTACCATATATACATGCCACCTATTGAATATATGCAAAAAAATAGACTAATTTATTGATTTTCTAAATTCAAAAAAGAGAGGATCAGTACAGTAAAAAGTGTGGATTATGTTAACTAATTGATATAAAGAATAAAAACACCTTATTCCCTACTGATATTTCACTGCAGAAATAAGGTATTTTGATTAGAAGAAGAAATAATATAGCCCTACAACTAAAATAATAATGGCGGGAATGGGATGTAATAGATATTGCGCTACGACATGTTTAGGACGATAGGCTAAGCCAAAAACCGCTCCTGCACATACAGCCCAAATCAGTAATATTCCTTGCCAAATCGCTAATGAGCTTGTATTAGCCGCGAATCGACTCGGATCCCACATAACACAAAATGCCATTGCTAGAGCCATGATTAAAACAAGAGCCCTAATTGGGCCCTTGTTAAGTAGTTGGTAACTTTTATCCAACATTATTCTTCACTTTCTGAAGTTTTTTTCGCTTCAGCGTGCTCATAAGCCAGTCCTGCGATCACCGCAATACTACAAGCGAAGAGTGTGCCGAGAAGCCATGCAAAATACCACATTCTCTATGCTCCTTAGTAAAGAGTATGATTATTGCCTTCGATAAATTTCTTATCGAGGCGACCATGCATTTTCCAGTAACACCAGATAGTGTAGAGGAGAACGATAGGTACAAAGATAATCGCGACTACTGTCATCACTTGTAAAGTGAACAGGCTTGAAGTTGCATCCCAAATTGTCAAGCTTACATCAGGGAATGTGCTTGATGGCATAATGAATGGGAACAGGGTTACACCAAACGTTAGGATAACACAAGCAATAGTCAGTGAAGTGAACAGGAATGCCCAAGCTCCTTTGTTTGCTTTAGTTGCAACAACCGCTAATAAAGGACTTAACAGACCTAATGCCGGTAAGATCCATAAAATAGGATAGTTGTTGTAGTTCGTCATCCAAGCGCCAGCTTCGTGAGAAACTGTTTTCAACAACGGAGAAGAAGGACCCGCAGTATCAACCGCACTAGTGATAATAAAGCCATCAATACCGTAGATTAACCACACGCCTGCTAATGCAAAAGCAATAAAAGTGATTAAAGAGGTAATGTAAGTTGCTTTACGAGTACGCTCATGCAGCTCACCGGTAGTACGCATTTGAAGATAGCTAGCACCCTGTGCCACAATCATCATTAAGCTAATAACACCTGCTAATAGACCATATGGGTTTAATAGGCTTAACAGGTTAATTAGTGCGTTAGTTGTACCATTATAAGATACACGTTGCATGCTATCGACTTCTAATGGAACACCTTGTAACAGGTTACCAAAAGCAACACCGATAACTAATGGTGGAACAAAGCTACCAATAAAGATACCCCAATCCCACATACCACGCCATTTTGGTGATTCTAATTTAGAACGGTAGTCAAAACCTACTGGGCGGAAGAATAATGCCGCCAGTACGAAGATCATACCAAAATAGAAACCAGAGAATGCCGCAGCATATACCATTGGCCATGCAGCGAATAATGCACCACCAGCAGTGATTAACCAAACTTGGTTACCATCCCAGTGAGGTGCTACAGAGTTAATTAAAATACGGCGTTCTGTGTCATCTTTTGCAATTACGCGTAATAACACACCGACACCCATATCAAAACCATCGGTGACCGCAAAGCCGATCAGTAAGATACCAATCAGTAGCCACCAAACAAACCGCAATACTTCATAATCAAACATAGTGGACTCCTGTGTTACTTACTTTGTGCAGAAGAAGCTGTCTTCTGTTCAAAGTGATAGCGACCCGTTTTCAGACTACTTGGGCCAAGGCGACCAAATTTGAACATCAGGAACATTTCGGCAACGAGGAACAGAGTATACAGACCGCAGATAAGTCCCATAGAAACGAGAATATCAGCCTGTGTCAGTGAAGAAGTTGCTACAGCCGTAGGCAAGATTTCACCAATCGCCCATGGTTGACGTCCATATTCTGCAACAAACCAGCCCGCTTCAACAGCAATCCATGGTAATGGAATACTAAATAGCGCAGCACGCAGTAACCATTTGTAGTTACCGATACGGTTAGACAGAACAGTCCAGAAGGAGATCGCAACAACCAATAACATCAGGAAGCCGGCAGCGACCATGATACGGAATGACCAGAAAAGTGGTGCGACGTTAGGAATAGAATCTTTTACAGCTGACTTAATTTGCTCTTCAGTTGCATCAGAAACATTTTCAGTATAACGCTTCAATAATAGACCGTAGCCTAAGTCTTTTTTAGACTCATTAAATGCAGCTCGTACGGCAGGATCAGTGTTACCTGAACGTAGTTCAGTTAACAGGTCATACGCTTTCATACCATTACGAATACGCACTTCATGCTGGCTCATCAGATCATGCAGACCTAATACCGGCGTATCAAAAGAACGTGTTGCTATAATACCCATGACATATGGAATTTGTAGAGCAAACGTGTTTTCCATTTTTTCTTGATTAGGGAATGCAATCAAGTTAAAGGAAGCTGGTGCTGGCTCTGTATGCCACTCACCTTCAATAGCAGCCAATTTGGTTTTTTGTACGTCACCCATTTCATAACCAGATTCATCACCCAGTACGATAACAGATAATACCGCAGCGATACCAAAGGTTGCCGCAACAGCGAAAGAACGTTTTGCAAAACCGATATCACGACCTTTGAGTAGGTAGTAAGAGCTGATACCTAAAACAAAGAATGCACCAGTACAGTAACCTGCAGCAACGGTGTGAACAAATTTCACCTGAGCGACTGGGTTTAAGACCAGATCAGCAAAACTCAACATTTCCATTCGCATGGTTTCAAAGTTGAAGTCTGCAGCAACAGGGTTTTGCATCCAACCATTTGCGACTAAGATCCACAGCGCAGAGAAGTTAGAACCAAAGGCAACTAACCAAGTTACCATTAAGTGTTGCTTCTTGCCTAAACGATCCCAACCGAAGAAGAATAATCCGACGAAAGTTGATTCTAAGAAGAATGCCATCAGACCTTCGATTGCTAAAGGCGCACCGAAGATATCACCAACGTAATGAGAGAAATATGACCAGTTAGTACCAAATTGGAACTCCATGGTCAAACCAGTTGCGACACCCAGAGCAAAGTTAATACCGAATAACTTACCCCAGAACTTTGTCATATCTTTGTAAACTTGTTTACCTGACAGGACATATATCGTTTCCATGATTGCCAACATAAACGCCATACCGAGCGTTAATGGGACAAACAGGAAGTGATACATCGCTGTTAAGGCAAACTGTAACCGTGACAGTTCGACAATATCAAACATCTTGACTCCTTGCTCCTAGCAGGAAGACACCGACTTGCGGCAACCCGACTTTAATTAATAAATAAAGCCTCATAACTACCAGCAATAAATGCCTCTAAAAACAACAACGAATATTAAAGACCAAAAACACAATACCTTACAAATAGTACGCCTATATTTACATATAATAAATATATTTTGCGTGACCCAGATTTGAATTCTGAGCTTAGGTCAACAATACGACTTTTAGGTTAGTAACAGCATATTTGATCGTGTGCCAATTTAAGCATATTTAGAAAATTTTTCCACAATTAATAACTTGACCCACATCAAAAAAACACTTTAATGTTAACTAGTTGCGAATAAATTACCCAATAGTTACCGTAATGTTAATTTACTGTTGGTTTTATTTTTAAGTATAATTTACCTCCCATTAATTTCCATAATAAAATTAACTTTTTATTTTCATAAATACATTTAAATAGTCATATTTAGCTGTATTTCATTAATTCTAATATTAAAAACATTTT